>NZ_WMHO01000256.1 GCF_010994245.1 Sandarakinorhabdus rubra | reverse complement strand
TGGCCCAGCTTGATGGCGGCCGGGCCAACCGCGGCCAGCCCGCCGGCAAAATCGGGCGTTGTCGGCGCCCCAGTGCCGAACCGCGCCAGCTTTGCCACGAAGCGGGTGGCCAGTGGCAGCCGGCCGTCCTCGAACGGACGCAGCGCGCCATGGCGGGCCATCCGCCGGCCCCAGACCAGGAGCCGCCACAGGTGCAGCGCGGCAATCAAGTCAGACTTTCCAGCCCGAATGGATGGCCACGGCGCCCCCCAGGATCGGGCGATAGCGAACCTGGGTGAAGCCCGCCTCGCCAATCATCCTGGCAAAGTCCGGCATGGTGGGGAAGCGGCGGATCGATTCGATCAGATAGCGGTAACTGTCGGCATCCTTGGCCACCAGTTCGCCGATGCGGGGCACCAGCTTTTCCGAATAGACGTCGTATATGTCGGCAAAGCCCGGCCAGGTGGTGGTGGAAAATTCGAGGCAGAAGAAGCGGCCGCCAAAGCGCAGCACGCGGTGGGCCTCCTTCAGCGCTGCCGGAATGTCGGTGACGTTCCTGATGCCAAAGGCTATCGTGTAGGCATCGAAGCAGCGATCGGGGAACGACAGGCGTTCGGCATTTTCCTCCCGCCACACCAGGCTGGTCAGGCCCTTCTCGGCGGCGCGTTCCATGCCCACTTCCAGCATCGCCGGGTTGATGTCGGCCACCGTCACGCTGGCACCCGATGCCGCCAGGCGGAAAGCGATGTCCCCCGTGCCGCCGGCCATGTCGAGAATATCCTCGCCCGCCCGCGGTTTCACCAGGCGCACGAAATCATCTTTCCACAGCCGGTGCATGCCCGCCGACATCAGGTCGTTCATGATGTCGTAGCGCTTGGCCACCGAGCGGAACACCTCGCCCACGCGGCGGGTCTTTTCCTCGGGCGCCACGTCCTCATAGCCGAAGCTGACGGTCTTGTTCATCGCCGGTCCTTTTCGCCGCCGGGGCTTAGCTTAGGCTTGGCGGCCATGCAAACGCCCCCTATGTCGCGGCGGTGCCTGAGCTTCCCGAAGTCGAAACCGTGATGCGTGGCCTGGCCCCGGTGTGGGAGGGCCAGCGCTTCACGCGCGTCATCGCCAACCGGCCGGACCTGCGTCGGCCGCTCCCCGAAGCGCTGGGGCAGCGCCTCACGGGCGCCACCGTCACGCGGCTCGCGCGCCGCGCCAAATATGGCCTGGTGGAAACCGACCGTGGCGACACGCTGATCATCCACCTCGGCATGTCGGGCCGCATGCGAGTCGATCCGGGTGATCTCCTGAAGCACGATCATGTCGTTTTCGAAACCGGCAACGGCCGCATCGTGGCCTTCAACGATGCCCGCCGCTTCGGCAGCCTCGATCTCTCGCCCACGGCCGATCTGGCCAACCATCCCCTGATCGCCGGCATCGGGCCGGAACCGCTCGGGCCGGGCTTTGGCCTGCCGCTTCTGAAGGCGATCTTTGCCGACCGGCTGGCGCCCGCCAAGGCGATCCTGCTCGATCAGCGGCTGATCGCCGGGCTGGGCAACATCTATGTGTGCGAAGCGCTGTTCCGGGCCGGCATCCATCCCGCCACGCCAGGCTGGCGGGTCAGCACGGCCGAGCTGGCGCGGCTGGCCCCCGCCATCCCGGCCGTGCTCAATGAGGCGATCGCGGCCGGCGGTTCGACCTTGCGGGACCATGCTGCGCCCGATGGCACGCTGGGCTATTTCCAGAAGGACTTTGCGGTCTATGGCCGAGAGGACGAGGCATGCCCGGCCTGTGCCACGCCTGTGGCGCGCATCGTCCAATCCGGCCGGTCGAGCTTCTTCTGCCCTGCCTGCCAGCCCGTGGCGCGGCGGCGGCGAAAGGCTTGACCGCACCGCGGCCCTCGCCTATGGGCCTCAGCTTCCGGCGCGACCCGCAAGGGTTGGCGCGCGCTCCACATTGACCAGATTTGCAGGACAACAATGGCCAACACGCCCCAGGCTGAAAAGCGCATCCGCCGCAACGATCGCCGCGCCGCGGTGAACAAGGCCCGCGTCAGCCGCATCCGCACCTTCGTGAAGAAGGTGGAGGCCAGCCTCGCCGCCGGTGATGCGGCCGCTGCCGCTGAAGCGCTGAAGGCGGCCCAGCCGGAAATGATGCGCGGCGTGTCGAAGGGCGTGCTGCACAAGAACACCGTGGCCCGCAAGATCAGCCGGCTGACCAGCCGCGTGAAGGCCCTGGCCTCCGCCTGAACCGGCACCGCCGGTCGCAACATTGTCCCGGCACCTTTGGCCTGACCGCATGAGCGGGCGACAGGCCTTGTGTTGAGCCCTTGTTGACAGCCCTTGCCCCTGTCATCCGTCGCCGACCCTGGCGGCCTGGCTGACGTTAACAGAGGTTGATCCTCGAGTCGCGGCCGCCGGCCCCGGCAAGTCGCGGATCAGATGGGGAACGCGGCCATCCGCGCCCCGCGCGCCGCGTCCCATCCTCCGAAAAGTGGTGGTAGTGACCATGACTCCCGCGTAATCAAACCGTCATTCCTTTGACACAAAAATCCAATGACTTGGGGCTCGCCACCACTGCGGACGGTTGTTGGCATCCTCGCGATTCGTATCGATTTTCCAGAGAGTTGAACCCTGCCCCAAGGGAGGCCTGTCACAAGCCTGTCAACCTTTTTATTTGGGTGCGGAGCCAATTTGCGCGCTTGCCGGCAGGGGCAGGGCTTGCTTATTTGCACCTCGGTTTGGCCCACCCGGCGTGATGAGCGCCACCAGGGGCCAATCGATATCACGCGATGCAGGCTGGGCCCTGGTTGGGGCGCGGGCGGACAAGTGCGCCCGCTGCTTCGGAGCCGTGCCGGTGTCGAATTTTCGGGGATTGGCCTTGGGCGCGGCTGCGCCGGAGCCAAGTGTATGCCGGGGGCGGCGGAAGGGCGGAGTGCGTGTCGACGGCTTTTGCATCTGTCATTCCAACGGGGCAGCAGCCCCTGCTGCAGGGCGGTGGCGACATCGACCAGGACAGCTGGAACCGGGTGCGGCAGTCCCTGAAACAGGAAGCCGGCGACCATAGCTTCGAAGTCTGGCTGGCGCCTCTGGTGATGGCCGGCTGCGATGGCGACACGGTGCGCCTGTCGGCGCCGTCGGCCTTTGCGGCGGACTGGGTGAATGGCCATTATGGCGACCTCCTGCGCCGCCTTTGGGGGCAGCAACGGCCGGGCGTGCGCCGTGTGCTGGTGCAGGCCGGGGCCGTGGTGCCGCCACCGCCGCCGGTGGGCCGCG
>NZ_WMHO01000255.1 GCF_010994245.1 Sandarakinorhabdus rubra | reverse complement strand
CGTGGTGCTGGCCCTCAAGCACGGCCGGCGCCTGCACCTGGCGCGGCTGATGGCGCAGACCATGCGCCGCGCCGCCGGGCCGCTGCCTGCCGATGCCGTGCTGGTGCCGGTGCCCTCGCACCGCTGGCGGCTGTGGCAGCGCGGCTTCAACCAGGCGGCGCTGATCGCGCAGGCACTAGCGCGGCAGGGCGGCCAGCCGCTGGCCGTCGATACCTTGGCCCGCATAAAGCCCACGCGCTCCACCCGTGGCCTCACCCGGCGGCAACGCCTGAAGAACGTGGTTGGGGCCTTCCGCGTCGTCCGTCCCCACCAGGTCGCCGGCCGCCATGTCGTGCTGGTGGATGACGTGATGACCACCGGCGCCACCGTGACGGCCTGTGCCGCCATGTTGAAACGGGCCGGGGCGCGACATGTCGAGGTCTTGACCTTTGCCAGAACCCTGCGCGAGTGACGCCGAGAAGGATGGAATGACCGGCCATGGCGAAGATTGAGATCTACACCAAGTTCCTCTGCCCCTATTGCACGCGCGCCAAGGCGCTGCTCAACGCCAAGGGCGTGCCCTTCGAGGAGATCGACATCTCCACCGGCGGCCCACGCCGCAGCGAGATGCTGGAACGCTCGGGCGGCCGCCAGACGGTGCCGCAGGTGTTCATCGACGGCCGCCACATCGGCGGTTGCGATGATCTGCACGCGCTCGACAGAGCCGGTGGGCTGGATCCGCTGCTGGCCGCGTGAGCGTGCGTCTCGCCCTCGTCCAGACCAACACCGGGATCGATCCCCGGATGGAGGCCGTGCACCTGCCGGCCCAGATCGCCAAGGCCGCTGCCGACGGCGCGCAGATCGTCTTCACGCCGGAAATGAGCGGCCTCCTCGATCGCGACCGCGCGCGGGCCGCCAGCCACATCGCGCATGAAGCCGATGACGTGGTTCTGAGCGCCGTGCGCGAGGCGGCGGCCCGCCACGGCGTCTGGGTGCAGCTCGGCAGCCTAGCGCTCAAGGGCGCGGGCGAAAAGTTCGTCAACCGCGGCTTCCTGATCGCGCCCGATGGCAACATCACCGCCCGCTATGCCAAGATTCACCTGTTCGACGTGGCGTTGGGGAGCGAAAGCTGGCGCGAATCCGCCGCCTATGACGCCGGTGACACCGCCGTGCTGGCCCAGACGCCGTGGGGCGGCCTTGGCCTCACCATCTGCTATGACCTGCGCTTTCCGGCGCTGCACCGGGCACTGGCCGAAGCCGGCGCGGCGATGCTCGCGGTGCCGGCGGCCTTCACCCGGCCCACGGGCGCTGCCCATTGGCATGTGCTGCTGCGCGCCCGCGCCATCGAAACCGGCTGCTGGGTGATCGCCGCGGCGCAATCGGGCATCCACCAGGATGGCCGCGCCACCTATGGCCACAGCCTGGTTGTCTCGCCGTGGGGCGAGGTGACGCTTGACATGGGGGAGGCGCCCGGCATCGGTCTGGTCGATATCGACCTGGGCCAAGTGGCCGCCGCCCGGGCCAAGGTGCCGGCGCTGGACCATGCCCGCCCGTTCCGGCTGGAGCGCGCATGATCGTCTATGACCTGGTGTGCGATGCCGCCCACCGTTTCGAAGCCTGGTTCGGCAACAGCGCCGATTACGAGGACCAGCAGGCCCGGGGCCTCATCGCCTGCCCGGTGTGCGGATCGGGCACGGTGGGCAAGGCGGTGATGGCGCCGGCCGTGCCCGCCAAGTCGAACCAGCAGGGCCAGCGCGCCAGCCTCGCCAACGATGATCCCATGGCCCGGCTGCTGATGCTGCAGCGCGCCTTTGAGGCCAGCAGCGATTACGTGGGCGACCGATTTGCCGAAGAGGCCCGCGCCATCCACGCCGCCGGCGAGGCGCGCAGCGTGCACGGCGAGGCGACCCCCGAGGAGGTGAAGGCGTTGCGAGAAGAGGGCGTGCCGCTGTTGCCGCTGCCCTTCCGGCCGCGCGCGCGCTCCGATGCCTGAACGGCAGTTTCCGCTTGAAACGCGGCGCGCATCATGGCCTTGGAAGGCCGGCGCGCACCCGTAGCTCAGCAGGATAGAGCGACGGTTTCCTAAACCGCAGGTCGCAGGTTCGAATCCTGCCGGGTGCACCATCCTCGCGCCTTTATCACGCTCGAACCTGCGATGTGACTGTCGCCCTGCTCTGCAGGCGGGGGTTCAGATCCTGCCGGGCGCACCATTTGGGCCCGAAGTGGTCAGCGGGCCTGGGACAGGGCGGCCACCAGGGGCGCAGCGCCGGCCGAGTCGAAATACTCCCGGGCCTCGGTCACCTTGCCGTCCGAGACCTGCCCAACAACAACCACGGCCAGATCGATCCGGCCGCCACCCAGCAGGCTGGCCCTCACCGCATGCTCTTCGACAAAGCCGCCCGGCGTGGCCGCGCGCACCGGATTGGCATAGTGAAAGCCGCTGGCAACGGCGTGGACCTGTGCATTGAATGCCAGCAGTGTTTCGAGATTCATCGGTGCGCCGCCGTTCTGGCGAAGCTGGAAGTCATTAGCGCACAGGCGGCGCACACCATCATCATCGCCGGCCGACAGGGCCTCGAACAGCGCCTGCGCGATCTCTTCCACGGCCCTCCCGGCACCCTGATCGCAGGCGGCGCGCCGCCTGTCGACGCACCTGCTAGCCGCTCTGACCGGGCCGCTTGGCGCGCAGGGTCGGGGGCGCCTCCAGCGGGTTCTCCGGCCACGGATGCTTCGGATAGCGGCCTTTCAGTTCCTTCCGCACATCGGCCCAGCTGCCCGCCCAGAAGCCGGGCAAGTCCCTGGTCACCTGGATCGGACGACCGGCGGGCGACGTGAGACGCAGGGTGAGCGGCACACGGCCCTCCGCCAGCACGGGATGGCGGGCCAGACCGAACAGCGCCTGCACGCGCACCTCAACTGCCGGGCCGCCATCTGCGGCATAGTCGATCGCATGACTGCTGCCGGCCGGGGTTTCGAGCCGCGCCGGCGCCAGCTGGTCCAGTCGCTGCCGCTGCGGCCAGTCGAGCATTGCCAGCAGCGCCGCGGCGAGATCGGCATCGTCCAGTGCGGACAAGCGCCGACTGCCGGCCAGTGCGGGTGCCAACCACGCCGACAGACTGGCCAGCAAGGCCGCATCATCCATGGCCGGCAGCCCTGCCCCGTGCGCATTGGCAAAGGCGACACGAGCGCGCAGGGCGCGGGCCTGTTCTCCCCAGCCCAGCAGCGCCAGCCCGCGCCCTGCCACCGCCTCCAGCAGCGCCGCCGTGACCGCCGCCGGGTCC
>NZ_WMHO01000254.1 GCF_010994245.1 Sandarakinorhabdus rubra | reverse complement strand
GCGCTGTCAGCCCGGCCGATGTGCGCGAGCTGGTGGCGGTGGTGGAGGATGCCGCCCGCCAGCCGTGGGTGGCAGCGCGCGATGCGGCCGTGCTGCTGCTGCTCTATGGCGCCGGCTTGCGCATCGGCGAGGCGCTGTCGTTCACCGGGGCCGCGCTGCCGCTGGGCGAAACGCTGCTGGTCACCGGCAAGCGCAACAAGACCAGGGTGGTGCCGCTGCTGCCGCAGGTGCGCGCCGCCATCGACGATTATGTGCGGCTCTGCCCCTTCCCGATGGCGGCCGCTGCGCCGCTGTTCCGGGGGCTGCGGGGCGGCGCCCTCGATCCGGGCGCCGTGCGCCGCGCGGTGCAGGCGGCGCGCAGCGCACTTGCCCTGCCGGCCAGCGCCACGCCGCACGCGCTCAGGCACAGTTTCGCCACCCACCTCCTGGCGCGCGGGGCTGATCTTCGGCAGTTGCAGGAGCTGCTGGGCCACGCCAGCCTGTCGTCCACGCAGATCTACACGGCGGTGGATGCCGCGCAATTGCTGGATGCGTGGGCGGCGGCGCATCCGCGCGCCGACTGAACCCGCGGATCGTTTCCGTCAGATTTCCGGGCGGAAGGCGCGGCGCTGATAGGTCAGCGTGACCGTCGGCACGCTGATCAGCAGCAGGCTGATCCGCGGCGTGTAGCTGACCTGGATGTCCACGAAATCCTGGCCGTTGGCAGTGCCGGGGGTGACCGTGAAGCTGGGCGTCTCTCCCGAAATCAGCCCGAATGTGCGCGCCGTGAAGGCCGCGCGCATGTCGGAATCCGGGCGGCGTGGCCAAAGCGTGGCAACCCGGGCCGCCTCACCCAGGCCGTTCAGCACGCCGGCGCGGCCGAAATAGACCCGCGACAGGTTGAACAGCCCGAAGATCAGCATCGCCCAGATCGGCACGGTGAGGGCGAACTCGGCCGCGGTGGCGCCGCGCCGATCCCCGGCGAGACGGCGCGCAGGTGCCTGGGCCATGCGGGCGAGACGACGCATCATTGCGTGCGCACCGCGGCATCGCCGGTGATGATGAAGCCGCCACTGGGGCCGCTGCCGCGCACGAAGCCGCCGAAATTCAGCCCCGGAACATATTCGGCGCGCAGCACGATCGACACATAGCGCGCGCGCTGCTGGCCGCTGGCGCAGTTGGTGACATCGGCCGCCTGGCGGGCGCCATCGCACTCCAGCCAGGTGTCCATGCTGGAGCTGGTCAGCGGCTTGCCCCAGCGGGTCTGCGCTTCGGTGAGGGCAAAGCCGAATCCGTTGTTGAAGCTGCGTTTCGAGGCCACGGCCTCGATGCCGGCCTGGGCGGCCTGTTCCAGCGCCAGGCGGGTGGACCAGGCGTTCCCGAACTCCAGCGCGCCCAGCACCATGCCGCCGAACACCGGCAGCACCAGCGCGAACTCGGCGGCCGAACCGCCGTGCCGATCAGCGAACAAGGCAAGCAGCCGGCGCATCAGTTCATCAACCTGACGACGTTGCCCTTGATTGCGCTGCTGCCCGATCCCGACGGGCAGATGTTGCGGATCTGGCTGTTGCCGGTGAACACCAGCCGATAGCCGACCATCTGCAGGCAATCGATGTCCATGCCGCTGGTGCCGTTCATGCGCAGCTCGTTCTTCGGCACATAGATGGCACCGCGCAGGCGCGAGTTGGAATTGCCGTTGATGATGACCGAATCGGTCATCGCCGGGGTGCGCCGGTCCTGATAGACGAGCACGCCCTTGTAGGTGCCGGTGTCGGGCGCGGTGATGTTGAGCGTGGCGCCACCGTTGACCTTGGCAGTGGCGGCCACTGCCGTGGAACTGCCCGAACTATAGGCCGAATTGGTGAGAATGAAGGTGACATTGCTGCCGTTCACCACCGCCTGCGATCCGATGTCGAGGCTGCCGCCGTCGATGATGTAGACACCGTCGGCCAGGTTGGCGGTGCCCTGTATGTCGAGGCCGCCGCGATAGACACCGGGCTGCAGGCTGCGCGATCGGTTCGATTGCACGCGCACGTTGTTGTAGGTGGTGCCGCTCACCGACGGATCCGCCAGATCGGCGAACGGGTCGCGCTGCGAGACATTGTAGGGCTGGAACACCGTGCCGGTGGCGAAATTGCCGCCGTCGCGGATGGAACCGACCGCCGAGACCGGGCTGGCGAAGATGGTGGCGCTGCCTTGGCCGGACACGGCCGGTTCGCCAGTGGAATTGGCGTGCATGCCGCAACGCGCATCCACCGTGGTGTTGCCGCTGTTGGTGATGCCCACGGCCTGGCTGTCATCAAGGCTGATGATGCAATAGTCGCCGGCGCGTTCGAGGCCGGCCACGGCTTCCACCGCGACGGTGACACCACCATAGAAGATGCCGCTGAACGGCAGCCGCGATCTCGATGCCAGTCGCACGCGCACCGCCAGCGGGTTGCCAGCCTGTGGCCCGACGCTGGGCGCGTTCTCGATCAGCGGGGTGCCGGTGAGCGTGAAGTTCGAATTCTTGGCCAGGTCGGCCAAGGCGCCGCTCTGCGCGGTCTTGTTCTGGGTGAGGGCATAGGCGCCGGCGAGCGCTGCGGAATCGGCCTGGCGCTGGAGCGACCGGCGCACGAGCGTCCATTGTGCCGTGTCACTCGCCAGACCGGCAGCGCCGATCATCACCGGCACCAGCATCGCGGTGATCACCGCAACGTTGCCAGAGCGGCTGTCCCGCAGCCGATTGATGAAACGCACACCCACCATAACAGACCCTGTGTTTACGCCACCCGAACTGGCCGCAACTACCATGGAGTAGTAACGCAAAGTGAGTCAAAAAAGGGTTAATTGCAATATCCGCTGCTTATGGTGCCGGTCGATCCAAGGTAAACGGGTTTCAGCGGGCCTCACCCTCTTGCCACGATGAACATCGAATCGCCGCGCGAATCGGAAATTCTCTCGATTAACCTGCCATGATTCGCGCTGGACACATGGAGCACCGTCAATATTGGTTAACAGCTATTCGCCGTTGCTCAACCGGCCAGGCGGCGCAGCAGCGTCTCCCAATGGTCGAGCGCCGGGGCAATGGCAGCCTCCGGCACGCGTTCATCGAGGCCGTGGGCAAAATCATCCTCCCGCCGCATGAACCGGCCGTCGGTGCCATAGGACGGGATGCCCAGCGCGCGCCACCACACGCTGTCGGTGGCCCCTGCGCTCATGCCCGGCACCGCCTTCAGGCCCGGCGCGCGGGCCGACACCGCTGCCTGCACGGCGGCCAGCACGTCGGGGCGTAGCGGCGAGGC
>NZ_WMHO01000253.1 GCF_010994245.1 Sandarakinorhabdus rubra | reverse complement strand
CGCGCCGCGCCGCGCGCTGCGGCTGGCGCTGGCCGGCGAGACGGCGGGTCGCTTCCGCGATGTCGAAGGCGACAGCTACAATGTGGTGGTGCGGCTGCCGCTTGCCGAGCGGCACGACGTGGCAGCGCTGGACAAGGTCTATGTGCAGGGCAGCCGCGGCGCGGTCCCCCTGCGCGAGATCGCCACGCCCTATCTCGATTCGGCGCCGCCGCAGATCAGCCGGCTGCGCCAGAACCGGGTGGTCTTCATCGATTGCCAGGTCGCCGATGGCTATCTCACGGCCAAGGTGAACAAGGCGGTGATCGATGCGCTGCAGACGCAGGTCAAGCTGACCTATGGCTATCGCTGGGAAGTGGGCGGCGAGGCGGAAACGGCGCAGCGCAGCTTTGGCGGGCTGGGGCCGATCATCGCGCTGGCGGTGTTCGGCATCCTCGCCGTGCTGGTGATCGAATTCGGCCGCTTCCGCGAAACCCTGGTGGTGGCCGGCGTCATACCGCTGGGCCTGTTCGGTGGGCTGGTGGCCCTGTTCCTCACCGGCAACAGCCTCTCCTACACCGCGGTCATCGGCTTCGTCGCGCTCATCGGCATCGAGATCAAGAACAGCCTGCTGCTGGTTGATTTCACCACCCAGCTGCGCGCCGCCGGGCGGGGCCTGCGCGACGCCATCGAGGAAGCCGGCGAGGTGCGCTTCCTGCCGGTGCTGCTCACCAGCGTCACCGCCATCGGCGGCCTGTTGCCGCTCGCCCTGTCCGGCTCGGGCCTCTACAGCCCGTTGGCCTGGGTGATCATCGGCGGCCTGATCTCCTCCACGCTCTTGTCCCGCGTGGTGACGCCGGTCATGTATCTGCTGATCATCCGGGGCGCTGCTGAGCGCAGGGCCGAACCATCGCCGGGTGACGCTTTGGCAACATAGGGTCGCGCTCGATTGCGCCTGTCGGCGCGCCCGTCTATCGCAGGCGCCATGAAGCGCTTGAGCGGACAAGACCCTGACATCGTGAAGGCGTGGCGCCCCGCCACGCAAATGGTGCGTGGCGGCACCATGCGCACCGATGTCGGCGAGACCTCCGAAGCGATCTTCCTCACCTCCGGCTATTGCTATGACACGGCCGGGGAGGCCGCCGCTCGCTTCCGCGGCGAGCGGCCGGGCATGACCTACAGCCGGTTGCAGAACCCCACGGTCGAGATGTTGGAGCAGCGCATCGCCCTGATCGAAGGGGCGGAGGCCGCGCGCGCCACCGCCACCGGCATGGCGGCGATGACCGGCATGCTGCTCTCCACCCTGTCGGCCGGCGATCACCTGGTGGCCGGCCGCGCCCTGTTCGGATCGTGCCGCGTGCTGGTCGATACCATCCTGCCGCGCTTCGGCATTGAAACGACCACGGTCGATGCCCGCGACGTGGACGCGTGGGCAAAGGCCCGTCGGCCCAACACCAAGGCCTTTTTCCTGGAAACCCCCACCAATCCCGGCCTCGACCTGTGCGATATCAGGGCCATCGCCGACATCGCCCACGATGCCGGCGCACTGGTGATGGTGGACAATGCCTTTGCCTCGCCGGTGGTGCAGCGCCCGCTGGAGCATGGCGCCGACATCGTTGCCTATTCCGCCACCAAGCTGATGGACGGGCAGGGGCGGGTGCTGGCCGGCGCCGTGGTGGGCAGCGAGAAATGGGTGAACGAGACCTACCTGGCCTTCGCCCGCCACACCGGCCCCAATCTGTCGCCGTTCAACGCCTGGGTGGTACTGAAGAGCCTGGAAACGCTCGAACTGCGGGTGCGCCGCCAGTGCGAGAATGCCGCTGCCGTGGCGCAGGCGCTCGAAGGCCGGGTGCCGCGCCTTGTCTATCCGGGCCTCGCCAGCCATCCGCAGCATGATCTGGCCCGCCGCCAGATGAGCGCCGGCGGCACCATCATTGCGCTGCACCTCGATGGCGGCCGCGCGCAGGCCCATGCGCTGCTGGATGCGCTCTCGCTCATCGACATTTCCAACAATCTCGGCGATTCTCGCAGCCTGATGACTCACCCTGCCTCCACCACCCATGCCTCCGTGTCGGAAACCGTGCGCGCCGAAATGGGCATCGGGGAGGGCATGCTGCGCCTGTCCATCGGCCTCGAAGATCCGGCCGACCTGATCGACGATCTCGATCAGGCGCTGCGGGCAGCCGGCGTTTCATGAGCGTGATCGGGCAGATCTTTCCGTTCGCCGCCACCACCGGCGCCATCACTGTGCGGGTCGCCCCGCATTATCTGCCCGAACAGTCCGATCCCGATCGCGGCTATCATGTCTGGTCCTATCATGTGCGGGTGGAAAATGCCGGCGCCGCGGCGGTGCGGCTGATGGCCCGGCGCTGGCTGATCACCGATGGCGAAGGCCGCATCGAGGAGGTGGTGGGCGATGGCGTGGTGGGCGTGCAGCCGCTGATCGCGCCGGGTGGTGCCTATGACTATGTCTCGGGCTGCCCGCTCGGCACGGCATCCGGCCGCATGGAAGGCCGCTATGTGATGATGGCCGAAGACGGGTCACGCTTCCACGTCGCCATCCCGGCCTTTCCGCTCGATCTGCCGGGCCGCCGCCCACCGGTTCATTGATCGCAGCGTCTGTCGCGGCCACAGTCAGCCCATGAAGCGCACCCATCTGCCATTGAATGCCCTGCGCGTGTTCGAGGCTGCCGCCCGCCACCTGTCGTTCACGCGCGCCGCCGATGAGCTGGCGGTCACGCCGGCCGCCGTGGGCCAGCAGATCCGGGCGCTGGAGGAAACACTGGGCGTGGT
This sequence comes from Sandarakinorhabdus rubra, assembly GCF_010994245.1. Lineage (GTDB taxonomy): Bacteria > Pseudomonadota > Alphaproteobacteria > Sphingomonadales > Sphingomonadaceae > Sandarakinorhabdus > Sandarakinorhabdus rubra. The sequence continues at coordinate 511 of NZ_WMHO01000253.1, read as the reverse complement.
GCTGTTCCGTCGCCTCACCCGCAACCTGGAACTGACGCCGGAGGCCGAACAGGCGCTGCCCGCCCTGCAGCGCGGCTTCCTGGCCTTCGAGGAATCGGTGCGGCTGGCGCAGGCCGGGCAATCGAGCCGGGTGCTGAGCCTGGCGGCGCCGCGCGCGCTGGTGGCGAAATGGCTGGCGGCGCGGCTGGCCGACTATGGCCGCGACAATCCGGGCCTGCGCTTTGCCATCACCGCCCACGAGGAGGGCGAGATGGACTTCACCCAGGCCAACCTCGATCTCGCCATCCACTTCGGCAACGAGCCGCAGGCCGAAGGCATCCATGGCCGCACGCTGGGGGACGAACGCCTGCTGACCGTGGCCGCCCCCGGCAGCAGCGCCAACGCCGCCTGCATCGCCCACCCGCTCGATCCCGAAACGCCGTGCGTGGAAAGCGCCTTCACGCTGGCCGATGCCGGGCTGGCCATCGATGCCGCAGCCGCCGGGCTGGGCCGCACGCGGGTGCCGGCGCTG
>NZ_WMHO01000252.1 GCF_010994245.1 Sandarakinorhabdus rubra | reverse complement strand
GCCGCCACGGCGCCCAGGGCAAGGCGAACCACAGGGCGATGCCGGCGGCCAGCGCCACCGGAAGCCACAGCGGCAGCCGGTCCCGCTCGGCGGCCAGCCAGTGCGCCAGCCGCGCTGCAACGCCGGTTTCGACCGCAGTTGCCCCCTTGCCGGTGCCGGTTTGAATGGGCGTTCCGGTTCTGCTAACCACCCGTTTCGTTTCCGCCTGCCCTCCCGGCACGACCCTGCATGAACCAGCATTGGATGAAACGCGCATGAGCGCAAGCCCGCCCGCTCCGGCCAAGATCGTCACCCGCTTCGCCCCCTCGCCCACCGGCTTCCTGCACATTGGCGGCGCCCGCACGGCGCTGTTCAACTGGCTGTTCGCGCGCCACCACGGCGGCGAGTTCCGCCTGCGGATCGAGGATACCGACCGGGCGCGTTCCACCGATGCCGCCATCGCCGCCATCCTCGATGGCCTGGGCTGGCTGGATCTCAATTGGGATGGCGAGGTGGTCTATCAGTTCAGCAGGGCTGCCCGCCATGCCGAGGTGGCGCGCCAGCTGCTGGAGGCCGGCCACGCCTATCGCTGCTATGCCACGCCCGAGGAGCTGGAGGCGCTGCGCGAGGAGCAGCGCGCTGCCAAGGTGCCGATGCGCTATGACGGGCGCTGGCGCGACCGCACGGACTGGCCGAACGACCGGCCGTACGTGATCCGCCTGAAGGCGCCGCGCGAAGGGGCGGTGACCATCCACGACCAGGTGCAGGGGGCGGTGACGGTCAACAATGCCGAGCTCGATGATTTCGTGCTGCTGCGCTCCGATGGCACGCCCACCTACATGCTGGCGGTGGTGGTGGATGATTTCGACATGGGCGTGACCCACGTCATCCGCGGCGATGACCATCTCAACAACGCCTTCCGCCAGCTGGCACTGATCCGCGCGCTCGGATGGCCGGAACCGGTTTATGCCCATATCCCGCTGATCCACGGCAGCGATGGCGCCAAGCTGTCCAAGCGGCACGGTGCCCTGGGGGTGGATGCCTACCGCGACCAGCTCGGCATGCTGCCGGAAGCGGTGGAGAATTATCTGCTGCGTCTCGGCTGGGGCCACGGCGATGCCGAGATCATCAGCCGCGCCGAGGCCGTGGCCTGGTTCGATCTGGGCGCCGTTGGCAGGTCGCCGTCTCGATTCGATCTCAAGAAGCTGGAAAATCTCAACGGGCATTACATGCGCGCGGCCGACGATGCCCGGCTGGTGGCGTTGATTGCCCCCGGAGTCGGCGCGGCATTGGGCCGCGACTTGACCGGAGATGACCGGGCGCTGTTGCAGCGCACCATGCCCGAGATGAAGAAGCGGGCGAACAATCTGAACGATTTGACGCAAGGATCGCTGTTCTGGCTTCGCAACCGCCCAATCCCCATGGACGAGGCCGCGTTGAAGCTGCTAGCGTCTGCGACACCAGGGCTGCTTGACGTCGCCCGGGCAGAGTTTGCCGCCCAGCCAGACTGGACGGCGGCCGCGCTGGAACAGGCCGCGCGCGCACTGGCGGAACGCGAAGGGGTCAAGCTTGGCCAGGTCGCCCAGCCATTGCGGGCGGCCGTAACCGGATCGGCCCAGTCGCCCGGACTGTTCGAGGTGCTCGAGGTGCTGGGCAGAGACGAGGCGCTGGGCCGGATCGACGACGCGCTGGCGCGGTGACGCAAGGCAAGAGGACGCAAATCGCATGACGAACGCCACCATCAGCATCGACGGCAAGGCTGGCGAATATCCGGTGCAGTCCGGCAGCGCGGGCCCCGACGTGGTCGACATCCGCAAGCTCTATGCGAACACCGGCCATTTCACGTTCGATCCCGGCTTCACCAGCACGGCAAGCTGCGAGTCCAAGATCACCTATATCGATGGCGACCAGGGGATCTTGCTGCACCGCGGTTATCCGATCGAACAACTGGCCGAGCAGTCGAGCTTCCTGGAAGTGGCCTATCTGCTGCTGAATGGCGAATTGCCCAGCAAGACCGAACATGACGAGTTCAAGTATCTGATCACGCGCCACACGATGGTGCATGAACAGCTGGCCACCTTCTATCGCGGCTTCCGCCGCGACGCTCACCCGATGGCGGTGATGTGCGGCGTGGTCGGCGCGCTGAGTGCCTTCTACCATGACTCCACCGACATCCATGATCCGCAGCAGCGGGTCATCGCTTGCCACCGGCTGATCGCCAAGATGCCGACGATCGCTGCCATGGCCTACAAATATTCGGTCGGCCAGCCCTTCCTCTATCCGGATAACTCTCTGAGCTATACCGGCAATTTCCTGCGGATGACGTTCGGCGTGCCGGCCGAACCCTACATCATCAACCCGGTGGTGGAAGACGCGCTCGACAAGATCTTCATCCTGCACGCCGACCATGAGCAGAATGCGTCTACCTCGACGGTGCGGCTGGCTGGCTCGTCGGGTGCCAACCCGTTTGCCTGCATCGCGGCCGGCATCGCCTGCCTGTGGGGCCCGGCGCACGGCGGCGCAAACGAGGCGGCACTGAACATGCTGCGCGAGATCGGCCGGCCGGAGCGCATTCCGGAATTCATCGCCCGCGCCAAGAACAAGGATGATCCGTTCCGGCTGATGGGCTTTGGCCACCGGGTCTACAAGAATTATGATCCGCGCGCCAAGGTGCTCGGCGCCGCTGCCACCAAGGTGCTGGACACGCTGGGCATTTCCGATCCGGTGCTGGACACGGCGCGAGAGCTGGAGCGCATTGCCCTTTCGGATGATTATTTCATCGAGAAGAAGCTCTACCCCAATGTCGATTTCTATTCCGGCATCATCCTGTCGGCCATCGGCTTCCCCACCTCGATGTTCACGGCCCTGTTCGCGCTGGCCCGCACCACCGGCTGGATCGCGCAATGGACTGAAATGATGGAAGACAACGACCAGAGGATCGGCCGCCCGCGCCAACTCTACACCGGCTATCCGCGCCGCGATTATGTGCCGATCGACCAGCGCAGCTGAGGCGCCAGGGCACCTACCCACAGGAATCGTCACCAATGCGACCGCAAAGCGGGGCCGCCGACTTGAACGGCGGCCCCTTTCCTGTTTTGTAAGACGTTCATGGACGACCCCTTCACGCCTCCCCCGATCCGGCGCTGGCCCTGGTTCGTTGCCATCCTCGCCAGCATGGCCTGGGCCGGTGCACTGATTGCCGCCTGGGGCGGTGTCTCCGGCCGCCTCGACATGTCCGCCGACACCGCCGGGCTGTTGGCCGCGCTGGCGATGCTGGCCGGGCCGCTGGCGGTCGCCATCCTCGCAGTCGTGCAGTTGCGTGACGCCGGCGCCGTCGCCGCCGCCCGCGCCGCCGTGGCCGATGCCCGCACTGCCCAAGCCGCCGA
>NZ_WMHO01000251.1 GCF_010994245.1 Sandarakinorhabdus rubra | reverse complement strand
CGCGGCGGCTCTGCGCAGCGACGGTCCGGCGATGGTCAGGGTGACGGCCACCGAAACGGTGATCGCCGATCGGTTGGCGCCTGCGCTGCCCCGCCTGTGGGCGCGCCACCCCGATATCGCCGTCACCCTGCAGAGCCAGGGCGCGGTGGTGAGCCTGGCGGGTCGCGAGGCCGACATCGCGGTGCGCATGTCCCGCCCGGACGGCGCGGCGCTGATCGTCCGTGCGCTGCCGGCTGAACAGGTGGCGCTATTTGCGAGCCCCGCCTGGCTGGCCGGGCGTTCGCCTGCTGACGTGGTTGCGGCCGATGGCCCGATCCTGGCCTATGACGACAGTTTTGGCCGCATCCCGGAAATGGCCTGGCTGGCCGGGCTGGGGCTGGCCGGGGCGGTGCGGCTGGCTACGGGCTCCACGCGCGCGCTGCTCACCGCCACACAGGCCGGGGCGGGCATCGGCCTGCTGCCGCGCCGGATGGCGGCCGGCCTGATCGAGATCCCCACGGCCACCCCGGCGCCGGTCAGGGTGCCGTGGCTGGTGGTGCACCGTGATGTGGCCCGCCTGCCCGCCGTCCGCGCCGTCAGCCGGTGGATCACGGGCGTTTTTGCAACCGGCGGCAAAGCCGGCTAAGCGCGCGCACCATGACGGCGCCGCGCTTCCAGTTCGAGGTTCATGCCCGCAGCGGCAAGGCGCGCGCCGGCACGATCCGGATGCGCAGGGGCGATATCCGGACCCCGGCCTTCATGCCGGTGGGCACGGCTGCAACGGTGAAGGCGATGCGCGCGTCTGAAGTGCGCGCCGCCGGGGCAGACATCATCCTGGGCAACACCTATCACCTGATGCTGCGCCCCACCGCCGAGCGCATTCATCGCCTCGGCGGCCTGCACCACTTCATGGGCTGGGAACGGCCGATCCTCACTGACAGCGGCGGCTACCAGGTGATGAGCCTGTCGGGCCTGACAAAGCGCACGGAGGAAGGCGTCACCTTCGCCAGCCATCTCGATGGCAGCCGGCACCTGATGAGCCCGGAACGCTCGATGGAGATCCAGCGCCTCCTGGGCAGCGACATCGTGATGGCCTTTGACGAACTGGTGGCCCTGCCCGCCCCCCGTGAGGCGGTGCAGGCGGCCATGGAGCGCTCCATGCGCTGGGCGGCGCGCAGCCGGGCCGCCTTCGATGCCGGCACGGATCATGCGGCCGGCGCGGCGCTGTTCGGCATCCAGCAGGGTGGGCTCGACGAGCGGCTGCGCGCCGAATCGGCCACCGCCCTTCGCGCCATCGGCTTTGATGGCTACGCCATCGGCGGGCTGGCGGTGGGCGAAGGCCAGAAGGCCATGTTCGGCGTGCTCGATTATGCCACCGACCAGCTGCCAGCCGAGGCGCCGCGCTACCTGATGGGGGTTGGCAAGCCGGATGACATCGTGGGCGCCGTCTGCCGCGGTGTCGACATGTTCGATTGCGTGCTGCCCACCCGTTCGGGGCGCAACGGCCAGGCCTTCACCCATGATGGCCCGCTCAACCTCAGGAACGCCGCTCATGCCGAGGATCTGCGGCCGCTGGATGCCGATTGCCATTGCCCGGTATGCCACGGTCCGCACGCCACTAGCCGCGCTTATCTCCACCATCTGGTGAAGGCCGGCGAGATGCTGGGCGCGATGCTGATGACCCAGCATAACATCGGTTTCTATCAGCAGTTGATGGGCGATCTGCGGGCCGCCGTCGCGGGTGGATATCTGGCGGATTTTGCCGATCGCTTCCTCGCCCGATACCGGGGACAGCGCGGCTGAACGGGGCGGGGATCCGGGGATGGCAACACCATACACGCCATCCCCGGCCCTCACCCACCAAACGCACAAAGCAAAGTCGTTACCAGCTGCTGCAACGCGGTGAAGGGGCGGGGCCCGAAGTGGCGGGCCATCACGCGCTGCAACAGCGCAAACGGTCTACACGCTCTGCCGGCTCGCCGCAGTGCGGGCCTCTACATATGTAAATATGTCGCAGGGGTGGCGCCGCTCATACGAAGCGGCGCGTGGCCAGCCAGGGCGCCGGGTCCAGTTCGGGCGTGCGGCCCAGCAGCATCGCGGCGCACAGCCTTCCGGCCGCCGGCGCCGTCTGGATGCCGAATCCACCCTGCCCGGCGCACCAGAAGAAGCCTTCCACCCCGTCATCGAAGCCGAACAGCGGCAGCCGGTCCGGCGCGAACGTGCGCAGGCCCGCCCAGCTCGATTCGAGCCGCTTCACCGCCACCGTCGTGGCCTGCTCGAACCGGTCGATGACCACGGCCAGGTCCATCTCGTCGGGGCGGACATCGTGCGGCACGTCCGGGATCTCGTCATGCGGCGACAGCCACAGCCGATCGGCATCGGGTTTGAAATAGAAGCTGCCATCGCTGCTCATCACGGTCGGCAGATCGGCCGGCGGCACCGGATCGATGCGCAGCACCGCCATGGTGCGCCGCAGGGGCATCAGGCCCCGGGGCGCAGCGCCGGCCAGCGCCGCCACGCCATCAGCCCAGGCCCCCGCGGCATTCACCAGCAGCGACGCGGTCATGTCACCGGCCCGCGTGGTGATGTGCCAGCGGCCGGCGCGGCGCTCCAGCCCGGTCACTTCGGCATCGGTGACCAGCGTCATCCTGGCTCCGCCGGCGCCGCGCAGGAAGCCCTGGTGCAGGGCGGCAACGTCGATATCGTGGCAATCAGGCTCGATCAGCGCCTGCCGACACCATGCGGGTTTCAGCATCGGCCCCACCGGCGAAGCGGCCAGCGCAACGGCATCCAGCCAGCGATAGTCCACCTTGCCTTCGTCAAACTCGGCCGCCACCCGCTCCAGCCCGCCCGGGTCTTCCGGTGCCTCGACCATCAGGCTGGGCCGGTGCTGGAGCAGCGGCCCAAAGCCGGCCGGAGGCTCGCCAAAGAAGGCGCGACTGGCGTGGCTCAAGGGCACCACCGCCGGCCCGCCATAGCTTTCGATGAAGATCGCCGCCGATCGCCCGGTGGTGTGATAGCCGGGCCGCTCTTCCATTTCGAGCAACAGCACCCGCAACTGCGGGGCGGCCTCCAGCAGAGCCCAAGCGGTGCTGGCACCGGCGATGCCGGCGCCGATGATTGCGATGTCGAAATCCGTATTTTTCACTGCGTTTGGCTCAGAAAGGTGAGGATGCGTCTGAACACGTTGCTGCGCAATGGCTCGGCTTCGCGCAGCAGTTCGTGGGCCGCACCCGGTATCGTTTCACACTGCCCATTCGGCATGCGCGCCACCAGCCGCTGCGTCGCCGCACTGTCGACCAGCTGGTCCTCCGCCGGCACCAGCGCCAGCAGCGGCACGGTGATGGCCTCCGCCACGCCCGGCGCCGCCAGTGCAGCGCAGCCGGCCAG
>NZ_WMHO01000250.1 GCF_010994245.1 Sandarakinorhabdus rubra | reverse complement strand
TTGCCGGCCAGTTCATCGGCCATCATCGCGGGCGAGGTGCCGGCCAGCGCCTCGGCATTGCCGGCTGCCTGCGCCACCAGCTGGTCGCGCGGGCGGCGGGCGGCGGCGCCCATGTTGGCGGCCGAGATCAGGATGGCGCCAGCGAGGCCCTGATCTTCTGCTGCCACCAGCGCTGTCACCCAGCCGCCCATGCTGTGCCCGGCCAGCACGATGCGGCTGGTGTCGATGCCGAGCTTCGCTGCCACGTCAGGCCGGCGCAGATGAGCCAACACGGCCCGCGCGTCGTCGGGGTTCTGGGCGAAGCGAAAATTGCCGGGGCTGCCCCAGCTGCCGCGATAATTGAAGGTGATGGCGTTCCAGCCGGCCCGGCGCAGCGCCTGGGCCAGATCGAGATTCTTCTCGTTGCCCGGCCAGCCATGGCAGATGACGATGGTGGGGTGCGGCCCCGGCCCGGCGGCGGTGTAGGCGACGCCGTTGATCTCCACTCCGCCCGAGGGGATGTGCAGCACCTCCATGCGGGCGCGTGGCGACACGCTGGTGGGCGGATCGCTGAACAGCGGGTTGCCGCTGGCGGGCGCTGCCAACAGCAGCAGGGCAAGGGCAAGATGGCGCATCTTCGGTTCCGTGGTTGAGCCGCTGCAACCTAGACCGGTGGCAGCGCCCAGTCGATGGGGGGCAGGCCTTGGCTGTCCAGCCAGGCATTGGTGCGGCTGAAGTGCCGGCAGCCGAAGAAGCCATTGTGCGCCGACAGTGGCGAAGGGTGCGGCGCCTTCAGCACGAGGTGACGCGCACCATCGACAAAGCCCGCCTTCTTCTGGGCGTGGCTGCCCCACAGCAGGAAGGCGCAAGGTCGCTCCCGCGCTGCTACCAGCCGGATGACCGCATCGGTGAACATCTCCCAGCCGCGGCCCTGGTGGCTGCCGGCCAGCCCCTGCTCGACCGTGAGGCTGGCATTCAAGAGCAGCACGCCTTGCTGTGCCCAGTGCTCCAGAAAGCCATGCCGGGCCGGCGGTATGCCGAGATCGGCCTGCAACTCCTTGTAGATGTTCTGAAGGCTGGGCGGCACCCGAACGCCGGGCCTTACACTGAACGCCAACCCGTGCGCCTGGCCGGGGCCGTGATAGGGGTCCTGCCCGAGGATCACCACGCGCACCCGATCGAGCGGCGTGAGGTCGAGCGCGCGGAACCACTCACTGCCCTTGGGGAAGATCGCCTTGCCGGCGGCCTTCTCGGCCAGCAGGAAGGATTTCAGCGCCGCCATTGTGGGCGAGGCGAACGCCTCGGCCAGCGGGACGCGCCAGCTGTCGTGCAGTCTTACCGTGTCGGCCATGGCGCTGTGTGGCCGGGCCGGCCTGCGGCCGTCAAGCGCGCGCAGCAGCGTTGGGCCGCGTCAAGCGCGGCCGATGCCCATGCGCGGCAGCAGATTGTCCCGGTCCATCAGCTTGTGTTTGATGATGCCGATGATGTGCAGCACGAGCAGCGCCAGCATCGCCCAGCCGAGCAGTTCGTGCACTTCGTTGAAGGTCTCGGCCAGCGGCTTGCCGATGCCGGCCTTGGGCACGTCCATCGCGAAGAAATATTGCAGCGGGCGATCGTTGCGTTCGGCCATCAGCCAGCCCGACAGCGGCAGTGCCAGCATCGCAGCATAGAAGGCCCAGTGCGCGGCCTTGGCCAGCAGCCGTTCGCCCGGCGTGAAATAGGCCGGCAGTGGCGGCGGCGGATTGGCCAGCCGCCAGCCCAGCCGCACCAGGGTCAGCGCGATCAGCGTCAGCCCGAAGCTGGCATGCAGGCCCATCACGAAGGCGCGCTGGCCGCCTTCGCGCGGCACGAAATCGTGCAGGAAGCCCCCGGCGAGATTGCCGATGATCATCACGGCCATCAGCCAGTGCAGGATGATGGCGACCTTGCTGTATCGGCTCATGCGGCAATGCTCCCTGGCCAGACCCTAGGCAGCCGGCCGGCGTGCCGTCGATAGGGGCTTTCCCCCAATTGTGAGGGTGGGCGGGCGGCCTCGCGGATGCGGGAGGGGGGCGGCGCTGGCCGCGCTGCTATGCTGCTCGCCAAACAGGAGGACGGGACATGGCAAAACTGGTGGTCACCTATCCGGCGCAGCCGGGCGCGACGTTTGACCGGGACTATTATGTGAAGGTGCATCTGCCGCTGGCGCAGAAGCATTTCGGCCCGGCCGGCATGACCGGCAGCGAGGCGCTGTTCCCGCTGGCGCCCGATGCCGCCTTCGTCTGCGTGGGCATCCTGCACTTCCGCGACCCGGCCGCCATTGGTGCGGCGATGGCAGCGCCCGGCGCCGGCGAGGTGATGGCCGATGTCGCCAAGTTCACCAATATCCAGCCGACGGCGACCGCGATGGCCTGAGGCGGCCACGCGGCTGGACGCCTCAGAAGTTGACCCTGGCCCCCACCCAGACGGTGCGGGGCAGGGCGCGCTCGACCACGCCGGCGCCTGACAGGGCGGCCTGCACTTCTTCGTCGAACAGGTTTTCGACCCGGCCTTCCAGCGCGATGCCCTTGGTCACGGGCACCACCAGCAGCGCGTCCACCATGGTGGCCGCGGCCAGGCTGCGGCTGTTCTGATCATCTTCGAACTGGCTGGCGATGTGACGCACGGTGGCCGACGCGGTGAAGAGCCGGCTGGCATAATCGATGCCGGCCGAAGCGCTGGTGCGCGGCGTCTGCGCCGGGCGCAGGCCATTCAGCGGGGCGGCACTGCCACTGGCGCTGATCGTGGGATCGACATGCGAGAAGGAGGCGTGCAGCGTGAACGGGCCTTGCTGCACGCTGGCATCCACCTCCACGCCCCAAACGCTCAGCGCGTCGAGATTCTGGCGCTGGCGATAGAAGCCGCCGGCCGCCACGAAGCCGACGCCGGGGAAGCTGCCCGGCCCGGCGGCGACGGTGACATTGGCGATCGTGTCGGTCATGCGGTTCCAGAAGCCGGTGACGCCGATGGCAACGCCGCTGGCGGGTGTCAGGCTGAAGCCGGCATCCACCCCGCTGACCCGCTCCGGGCGGAGCAGGGCATTGGCCGCCGTGGCATCGGGGCCAACGCGGAACGGGCGATAGAGTTCATTGAGGGTCGGCAGCCGCCAGCCGCGATAGGCCGCGGTGCGCAGCGTCAGCCAGTCAGCGGCGCGCAGGGCGAGGCCGGCCCGGCCGGTGAACTCCTGGCCAGAGCGATCATCAAAGCGCAGCGTGGTGAAGGGCGCGCCGGTGGCGATGGTGGTTTCCAGCAGGCGGCCATTCTCGATCTGCCACCAGTCGATGCGGCCCGACAGCGTGGCGGTGAGGCGGCCGGCCTCGACGCTGCCGTCCACGAACAGGCCGGTGGTGCCGGTGCGGCCGCCGGCCTCACGCAGGCGGGTTGGCGCGCCC
>NZ_WMHO01000025.1 GCF_010994245.1 Sandarakinorhabdus rubra | reverse complement strand
CGGTGCCGGCCAGCCGCCTGCCGGCGGTGCCGGCGCATAGCCGGACGGCGCGGCCGCCATGGTGACGTTGGCAGCGGCGCGGGCGACGCGGATGATACGCTCGCCGTCCTTCACCTCGATCTCGGTCAGGTTGGTGGCGTCGAGCAGTTCGGCCAGCTCACGCACGAGCTTGGTGTCCACTGCGATTCCCTTCGATTCCGGCATTGCGGCCCCGTTTCTAGCCTTTGAAAGACGCGGTCATTGCCGCAAAGCCGCCGCCGCGTCCAGCGCCAGCCGATAGGAGGCCGCGCCAAAGCCGGCGATCGTGCCCTTTGCGGCGCGCGCCACGAAGCTGGTGTGGCGGAACTCCTCGCGCGTGTGCGGGTTCGACAGATGCACCTCGATCACCGGCACATTGATGCCCTTGATGGCATCGAGAATGGCGATCGACGTGTGGGTGAGCGCGCCGGCATTGAGCAGCACGGCCAGCGCGCCGCGGGCGCCCGCCTCGTGCAGCCAGTCCACCAGGTGGCCTTCATGATTGGACTGGCGGATATCGAGTTCCAGCCCCAGCGTGGCGGCCTGTTCTTCCAGCCGGACGGCGATATCGTCCAGCGTGTCGCGGCCATAGATGGCCGGTTCCCGGCTGCCGAGCAGGTTCAGGTTGGGCCCGTTCAGGACCATCACAAGCGGCTTGGTTGCGTCCATGTGCGGAAGGGAAAGCACGGCGGCGCGGCGCTGGCAAGCTTGCCGCAGCGCAGCGATTGCGCCAAGTTGCGCGCCAGGGACCCCAGCGGACGCGGCACGGACATGAAGCTCATCATCGGCAACCGCACCTATTCCAGCTGGTCGCTGCGTGGCTGGCTGGCCGCCAAGCAGTCGCTGCTGCCGTTCGAGACCGAACTGCGGGTGATGGACACGCCGGAGTGGATATCGGGCGCCGCCAAGGCCGACATGCCGTCGGGCAAGGTGCCGGTGCTTTGGGACCATGGCGAGCCGGTGTGGGATTCGATGGCCATCATCCTGCATCTTGCCGACAAGGCCGGGCATGATCGCTTCTGGCCGCGCGATGTGCCGGCCCGCCAGCTGGCCTATGCGATGTGCGCCGAGATGCATTCCGGCTTTGCGCCCTTGCGTGCTGGCTGCCCGATGGACCTGCAACAGCATTTCCCCGGTTTCCGGCCTACGCCCGAGGTGATGGCCGATGTGCAGCGCATCGAGAGCCTTTGGGAACAGGCGCTGGGCCGGTTCGGCAGCGAAACCGGTGAGCCCTGGCTGTTCGGCCGCTTTGGTGCGGCCGACATCATGTTTGCGCCGGTGTGCACCCGCATCGACAGCTATCACCTGCCGGTGGGCGACATGGCCCGCAGCTATGTGGCGCGCGTGCTCGCCCACCCCTGGATGGTGGAATGGCGGGATGCCGCGATGGCCGAGGATTATGACTTCACCCGCTATGACGTTCCCGGAGGAGTGCGCCGCCGATGAGCCCTGCCAACATCGCCCGCGCCACCTTGGCGGCCGCCGCGCTCGTGCCGCTGGCCGGGCCGCTGGTGCGCTTCGACATATTGGGCTGGGCAGCCGGGCTGGGCCTGTTCGTGATGGCGGCGCTGATCGCCGGCATCGGCGCCCTGTGGAGCCTCGCCAACCTGCTGCGGCGACGCGGCGGCACCATCACGGTGATCGCGGCGGCCGTGGGCCTGGCGGCACTGGCGGTGCCGGTGGCGGTGATCGCCGGCGCTGCCGACAAGCCGCCGATTAACGACATTAGCACCGACACGCTTGATCCGCCGGCCTTTGAAGCCATCACGCCGGCGATGCGCGGGGCAGACGCCGGCCCCATCGGCTACAACCCGGCCTTCGCGCCCCAGCAGGCCCGCGCCTATCCCGAGGTTCGCCCGCTCGATCTTCCGGTGCCGCCGGGTGCGGCCTTCGATCTGGCCATGAAGGCCTGTGATCCGGCCTGGCAGATCATCCGCGCCGACCGCGCCACCGGCCGCATCGAGGCGGTGGAGCAGAGCCGCTGGTGGGGCTTCCGGGACGATATCGTGATCCGCCTGACCGCAACCGAAGCCGGCACGCGGGTGGACATTCGGTCGAAATCGCGCGTGGGCGAGAGCGACCTGGGCGCCAACGCGCGGCGCATCGCCGCCTATCTTGACCGGCTGGCGGTGGCGATGCGCAAGGCCGGCACCTGAGGGCGGGGACATGACCCTCGATCCCGTAAGCCTTGCCCAGGCGCTGATCCGCTGCGCCAGCGTCACCCCCGCCGATGACGGCGCGCAGGCGCTGCTGGCCGAGGCGCTGGCCGGGCTGGGCTTCGCCATCACGCCGCTACCCTTCGGCCATCCGCCCGATGGCCCGGTGCAGAACCTGTTCGCCACTCTGGGTGGCTGCGATGGACCGCATTTCGCCTTTGCCGGCCACAGCGACGTGGTGCCGGCCGGAGACCTTGCCGCCTGGAGCGAGGACCCGTTTGCCGGCGTGGTGCGGGACGGTTTCCTGATCGGACGCGGCGCCAACGACATGAAGGGCGCGCTGGCCGCCATGGTGGCCGCCGTCGCCCGCCACCTGGCGCAGGGTCGATTGCCCGGCCGCATCAGTTTCATTATCACCGGCGACGAGGAAGGGCCGGCCACCTTCGGCACCGATCCGATGCTCGACTGGCTGGCCGCCAACAGTCTGGTTCCCAATCTGTGCCTCGTCGGCGAGCCGACCTCGCGGCAGGCGCTGGGTGACATGATCAAGATCGGCCGGCGCGGCAGCCTCAACGCCTGGATCACGGTCAACGGCGCGCAGGGCCATGTCGCCTACCCCGATCGCGCGCACAATCCGATCACGCCGCTGGTAGCCATCCTGGCCGACCTGAAGGCGCGGATGCTGGACAGCGGCAATGACTGGTTCCAGCCCTCCAACCTCGAGATCACCGACATCTCGGTGGGCAATCCGGCGACCAATATGATCCCGGCGCAGGCGCGGGCGCGGCTCAACATCCGCTTCAACAACCAACACGCGGGCGAAGCGCTGGCCGGCTGGATTCGCGAGACCGTGGCGCGCCATGCCGATGCCGCGCATGTGGAGGTGAAGATCTCCGGCGAGGCCTTCCTGACCGAGCCGGGCACGCTGTCGGGACTGGTCAGCGACGCGGTGCGCCGCGTCACCGGGCGCACTCCGGAACTTTCGACCAGCGGCGGCACATCGGATGCGCGCTTCATCCGCCGCCTGTGCCCGGTCGTCGAGTTCGGCCTGCCCGGCCAGTCCATGCACAAGGTTGATGAACAGGTGGCAGTGGCTGATCTTGCCGCGCTGACCGACATTTATGCCGGCGTACTGGCGGCGGTGTTCGCACCGGCCCCGGCGCTGGCCTGACTGGTAACCTGGCGTCAACATCCTGATTCATCTTGGATTGCCACGGTGTGGCCAAGTGGCCACAATACCATTTCGGATACTGTAAAGAGACGGGCTAAAGCGCCTGACTCTGTTGACGCCACGGGCTTCTCTTCATATTAGTTGCCCGGCCAATCGGCTCCCCAAGGCAGGCGCGACCGGGGGTCACGCATGATACCGTGGGGTGGGGAATATTCAGAGGATAACAATCATGCACTCTCGCAACATCCGCCTTGCCCTGACGGTGTCGCTCGCTGCCCTGGCCGCTGGCGCTGCCAACGCCCAGGCCTTCAACGGCACCACCGGCGCTGCGCCGACCACCGTCACCACCAACGGCACGCCGACCGCCACCACCACCGTGCCGAACCCGCTCACGGCTGTCACCACCACCATTCTGCCGCAGACCGTGGACTCGACCACGGCGCCCACCACCACGGCTGTCTCGACCACCGTCAACGGCGTCACCTACACCGGCGACGTGACCGTGAGCGGCACCGGCTCGCAGGCCCAGACCGTGACCTCGATCCGCACCGTCGTGTTCGACGCCTCGACCCCGCCGAACATCGTCAGCGACACCGAAGTCACCAATCCCCCGGTGCCCACCAGCGCGGCCACCATCACCGCCGTTTCCGCTTCGGGCACCGTTGGTGACGATCTGCTCGCCAACAACTACCAGGCTACCCTGTCCACCTCGGGCACGCCGACCGCGGCTGGCGCCGTGGTTGCCACCGAGAACTCGACGACGGTCGCGCCGACCGGCACCACCTACGCCCAGCGCGTCGGCACCGCCACCTACAACCCGTCGACCGGCCAGGTGACTGTCGCGCTGCCGACCGCCGCCACCAGCTCGACCACGGTTGGCTCGTCGGGCCTGACCACCACCGGTTCGGTGACTGCCGCGACCGGCAACTTCGGCGTGATCAACGCCAACGTTGGTGGCGCTGCCGGTGCTGCCGCGATCAATGCCGGCAATGGCCGCATCACCAACGTCGCCAACGGCACCTCGGCCACCGATGCGGTGAACCTGGGCCAGCTGAACACTGCCGTTGCCGGTGTGAACGCTGCTCTCGCTTCGGCCGTGGCCACGCTGAATGGCCAGATCAACACCGTGCAGCGTGAAGCCGATGCCGGCACCGCGGTTGCCGTTGCCCTGGGCGGCGGCTACTTCCTGCCCGGCAAGAAGATCGCCCTGAACGTCAACTACGGCAACTATCGCGGTGAATCGGCCATCGCCGGCCAGGTCGGCTTCCTGGTGACCGACAACGTCGCGCTGAACGCCGGTGTGGCCACCAGCCTGAACAGCTTCGGTGGCACCGCCTTCCGTGTTGGCGGCTCGATCGGCTTCTGATCCTTCAGAAATCGAAGACGAAAGGACGTCCGTCAGCTAAGGCTGGCGGACGTTCCTTTTTTATCGGGACCACGACCATGCGCCCGTTATCGATCCTGCAGCTTGCTGCCCTAGCCCTGGCACTTTCCATCGCCGGCCCACACACAGCCGCCAGCGCCGCCGGCTATGTCAACAATGGGGAGACCTGGCTGGCCATGCCGCCGGTGGCCCGGCAGGGCTATGCCCAGGGCATCAACGATGCCGCCAACCAGATCTATCCCACCGATGATGTCGGGGCGGCGGCGGTGAAGCTTGGGCGCACCCGCTGCCTGATCGACCAGAAGACGACATCGGCCATCCTCGCCGATCGCATCACTATGGCCTATACCAACGAGCCGGCCTTCAAGAACCTGCCGCCGACCATCGTCTATTTCGCCAAGATGTCCCAGTTCTGCCGCGAGCATATCGCGCGGGAACGCGAACGCATGGGCCTGCCGCCGGGCTGAGCGCCCAAACCGCGTGCGACAAATTGTTCTGCCCGTTCTGAAGCGGTTGGCCGCCTGTCTGCGTAACTGCCGGCAGGGAACGCCAAACCACGACTTCAAATCGAGGCTAGGAAACAATCATGGGAATCAAACGGGCCGCTTGGGCGGCGGCCGTGTGTCTTTATGGCACGACGGCGCTGGCAAACACGTCCGGCGACGGCGTGGTCGACGTGGGCGAGGACGCACTGATGGAGCAGGTGGAGGGAAGCGGATCGGCCCCGCCCGCCCGGTCCGGCCCGTCTTTCCTCGATCCCGGCGGCCGGCTGCTGCTCACCGGCGGCGTGTCCACCATCGAAGGTGCCGGCGGCGGCGGGCTGGTGCCGTGGGCGCTGATCGGCGGCTATGGCACGAAAAACGAGTTCGGCATCACCTCCTATGTGACGGGCGTCGACACCCAGGACTTCACGCTGGCCTCCTATGGCGCGGCGCTCAATGTGAAGAACCGGCTCGAACTGTCGGTGGCCCGCCAGAACTTCAACCTGCGCGAGATTGGCAACGCGCTGGCACTGGGCAATCGCTACACGATCAGCCAGACCATCATCGGTGCCAAGCTGCGCCTGATCGGCGACGCCGTGCTGGAGCAGGACAGCCTGTTGCCGCAGATCGCCATCGGCGCCCAGTACAAGATCAACGATGATGCGACCGTGGTAGGCGGCGCGCTCGGTCTGCAGCGGCGCGGCACCGATTTCTACATCGCGGCCACCAAGATCTTCCTGGCGCAGAGCCTGCTGGTCAACGTCACCGGCCGGCTCACCAAGGCCAACCAGTTCGGCATCCTGGGCTTTGGCGGGCTGGGTGGCCAGAACCAGGCCTACAAGCCGCAGTTCGAAGCCTCGGCGGCGCTGCTGCTCAGCCGCAAGCTGGCAATCGGCGGCGAGTTCCGCACCAAGTCGAACCGCCTCGAAGGAGCGCTGGGCGGCACCTCGTTCCGCGAGGAGAACGCCTGGGATGCCTTTGTCGCCTATGCGCCGATCCGCAACGTGTCGGTGACACTGGCTTATGCCCGGCTCGGCCAGATCGCGCTGGCCCGCCAGACCGGCGCCTATGCCTCGCTGCAGATCGGCTTCTGACACCCCCTGCTTTCGGAGAACTCCCATGAAGATCAATATCGCCCTCTGGGCTCTCACCCTCATGGTCCTGCCAGCGTCGGCGCTGGCGGCACCCACCGAACCGGCCGTGAGCGACCCCAGCATCACGCCGCGCGCCCCCACCTTGCCGCTGGCCACCGACGGCACAGCGCTGCTGGAAAGCTTTGGCGGCACCGCTGGCCTCACCCGCATCATGGATGACGTGATGGTGCGCTGGCTGGCCAACCCGCGGACACGGCCCTTCTTCGAAGGCTCCGACGAGGAACGGATCAAGAAGCAGCTGGTCGAACAGTTCTGCGTGGTGATGAACGGCCCCTGCACCTATTCCGGCCGCACCATGGCCGAATCCCACAAGGGCATGAAGGTGACGGAAGGCGCCTTCTATGCGCTGGTCGAAGAGCTGCAGATCAGCCTCAACAAGGCCAACGTGCCCTTCTTTGCGCAGAACCGGCTGATCGCGGCGCTGGCGCCGATGCACCGCGACATCATCGACAAGTGATGCGCGGCCTCCGCGCCTGCCTCACCGTTGCCCCCGTGGCCGCTGCCGTTCTGGCGGCGGCCACACCGGCATCGGCCGCCGATGGCGCCGCCCTCTATGCCCAACGCTGCGGCCGCTGCCATGCAATGGATCGCAACGGAACCGGCCCCAGCCATGCCGGGCTGGTCGGGCGCAAGGCTGGCAAGGTGCCGGGCTATGCCTATTCCCCGGCGCTGGCCGCCGTCGATTTCACCTGGACACCCGAAGCACTGGACCGCTGGCTGGCCGGCCCGCAGGCGATGGTGCCGGGCGCGAAAATGTATTTCCGAGTGGCCAACCCCGCCGAACGCGCCGCGATCATCGCTTGGCTCGCGCGGCCCTGAACCTCAGACGCCCTGCCCCTCGCCATAACGCGCTTCGAGGAACTTGCCCTGCACGCGCAGGCCGTCGCGATCAGCCTCGGCCAGCGCCGCCGAAGCGCGCGCCAGTTCCGCTTCCACCGCCTTCAATCCGTCGATCACCGTGGCTTCGGGCGTGCGGCCATCATGTTCCACCAGGGTGGTGCGCTGCAGTGGCGGGATACGGGTGTAGCGGTCCACCAGTTCGGGCAGGTGGCTTCCCAACAGGCGGCCGACATCCTGCGCCACCGGGTGATCGGCCGGCACCCGCGCCAGTTGCCGTTCCAGCGCCGCCAGCTGCACTTCGATTGCATCCAGCTGCGGCGCCGCGAGGCGCGGCAGGCTGCGGCGCTGGCGTTCCAGCAGGCTTTCGGTGATCGCCGGCAGCTCGGCCGGGGCCGCCTTGTCGATGGCGTCAACGTCGGCGCCGCCCACCGGCAGCAGCATGCCGGCGATGCCGGCCATCGGCAGCAGCAACAGGGCCAGCAGGAACAGGCCTATGCCCAACCCGCCCGACACCCAGCCATAGACGGTGAGCCCGGCCAGCATCAGGCCGAAGGCGACCATACCGCGGGTCACCCTCCGCGCGATATTGGCCTTGCGCTTCTCCCAGCGGCGCTGGCGCGCCATCTGCATGGTCTCGGCGCGCGCCATACGGCGGCGGCGCGCCTCCACCTCGTCGTAGGGGGCGCCCGACGCCATCTCAGGACAGGGCGGTCAGGCTGGTCTGGGGCCCCGCCATCTGGGCTTCCGCCTGCCCCTGCGCACGGGCGACATAGGCCCGGCTCTTCTCGACCTCGACCGAGAGCGTGTCGACCGTGGTCTTCATCGCCTCCAGCGACTTCAGCTTGAAATTGTCGATGGCGTCCATCGTCTGATAGACGTTCTGGAAGGCGCGCTGCAGCGTTTCCACCGGGATGGTGCTGGCCGCCGCCTGCTCGTGGATGGTGGCGGTGTTGTTCTTCAAGAGCTCGCCGGTGGAATCGATGATGCCCGCCGTGGTGGTGTTGAGCTGGGTGATCTGTTCCAGCACCAGCTTCTGGTTGGTCATCGCCTCCGCCACGGTGACGGCGGTGCGCAGCGCGCTCACCGTCGTCGTGCTGGCGCGGTCGACACCCTTCATCAGCTCGACATTGTTCTTCTTGACGAGGTCGAGCGCCAGATAGCCCTGCACCGAAACGGCGAGTTGGGTCAGCAGGTCCTGCGTGCGCTGACGCACGTAGAACAGCGCATTCTCGCGGATCGCCTTGGCCTTGGCCGGGTCCGACACGTCAAGCTCGGTGGCGCGCTCTTCCAGCTTCTCGTCGAGCACCTTGGACATGTGGACCATCTGTTCCAGCTTGCCCATCGCGTCCCACAGCTTGGCCCGCTCGTCCTCGATGGCGATATTGTCCTTCAGCAGCTCGTCCTTGCCGCTCTTCAGGGCGCCGAGGATGGCGTTGATGTTGCCCTGCGCGCTCTTGTAGCTGTCGAAGTAGGAGCGCAGCTTGTCGCCGCCCAGCGGGATAAGGCCGAACAGCTTCTTGCGGCCAGTCAACTTGGCTCCCTTGCCGGGGTCCAGATCCTCGACGATCTTGCGCAGCTGCACCAGATCGGCGCCGATGCCGGTTTCCTTGTTGATGGCGCGCGTCGGCCGGTCGAGGAAGCGGTTGGACTGGGCGGCGGCCCGCGCGATCTCGGTTGCACCGAGATTGGCCAGCGCATCGACCTTCTTGCCGAACTCCGGGCTGGCAGCATCGGTGGCGATCAGCTCGTCGATGAAGGCCTCCACCTTGGCATCCAACTGGGCGCGCTCCTGGTCCTTCAGGGGCACCAGGCCCGCGGCTTTCTGGGGGGCGACGGGTGCCACCGCCACCGGCGGTTCCAGCTTGATCGCGACGTCTTCGGACATGCCTGACCTCTTCTCCTGCCGCGCCAGTCTATCAGTGCCGGCACGCACTGCCTACTGTGTTAGGATTGCGACACGGTTTTGCAAGGGGTGATCGGGGGGCACCGGCCGCAAAATCAGGCCATCAGCGCTGCCAGCCTGTCGTGCAGCGTGCCGATGCCCTGTTCCAGCCCGCCGATCAGCAGGTGATCGACCGCGCCCGACATCAGCCCTTCCTGGCCCAGCGCGGCGGCGCGGAAATCCTCCGACCCGAACACCGCGCCATCGAGGAGGGACCAGCTCTTCGCCCAGTGCCGCTCCGCCTTCTCGTCCTGCGGCGGCTCGGGGATCAGCATGAAATCCTCGACCCAGGTCTCGCCAACGCTGCGCGGCATCACCACCATGATGTTGATGTAGTCCGGGCTGGCGACGATCACCGTGCCGGAGACGAGATTGTAGGTGAAGGTCATCGTGCGCCTCAAGTCGCGCATGTCATCAAGGTCGATGCCGTCCAGCGCCGCCAGCCGGGCAACGGCCGAACGCGAATGCGGGCCGATATGGTCTCCGGTGGTGACGCCATCCTGGAAATAGGGCGCAATGGTGTTCGCATGCAGACGGAGCACATGGTAGCTTTCGGAGAAGGCATCCATGATCAGCTTCCAGTTGGCCGCCACCTTGTGGGTGCGCCGCGCATAGAGATGCTGGTCAGCAAAGCCGATGGCATCGAAATCGGCGGCGAAGGGCCCGGCGGCGAGGCTGAAATCGGGCGGCGCCTGCGCATCAAGGCCCACCCAGATCAGGCCCCCGGCCTCCAGGCTGGGCATCTCGACGAGGCCGCGCGTGCCCTTGTCCAGCCCTGCGAAGGTCTCCGGGCGTGGCAGGCCCTTGAGCTTGCCATCGGTGCCATAGCTCCACGCGTGATAGGGGCACACCAGCGCCGGCGACTTCACCAGCTCGCAGCCTTCAACCAGCCGCGTGCCGCGGTGCCGGCAGACGTTCATGAACACCCGGGCCACGCCCTTGCCATCGCGGGCGATCAACAGCGGCAGGCCAAAGCCATCATGGGGCACCGCCATGTTGGGCTGCGGCAGCAGCGCTGACGGCGCGATCACCAGCGGCAGGCGTTTGAAGACATGGCTCCATTCGCGGGCGAAATGGTCGGGGCAGGTGTAGGCACTGGCCGGGATCTCGCGCATCACCCCACTGGCTGGCCGCTCAGCCGCGGCCGGAATGCCGGCGGCCAGCGCCCGCTGGCCGGGGGTCGGGTGGCGCGCGGTGAAGGCGATGTCCATGGCCGGAAGAGTGACTCCGTTCGCGGGCTCGCGAAAGCTAGTTTTTCGCACCGGCCTTCTGATAGTCGATGCCCAACTGTTCGAGGTAGGAGCGGTACTTCTTCGGATCGAAATACTGGTTTTCCATCTGCGGGCGCAGCTTGGCCATCAGATCGGCGTTGAGATGGATGGCCGGGCTGTCTTCGGGGCCAATCAGCGGCTGGTAGGTCTCGGTCTTGAACTGCACGTCCTTCTGCCAGGCCTTGGCGCTGGCAACGAGGTCAGGGGTGGTCATCAGGTCGAGCACGGTCATCGCCACCACCTTGGCGCCGGCCACCGCGCCCTTGTGGGCGATCGGCGTCGCCATCGCGGCCGCCGCCATCACATTGTGGTAGGAGATGCCAGGCAGGTTGGACGGATAACCGATGGTGATGGTCGGCACCGTCCACATGATGTCGCCGATATCGTCCGACCCCGAGCCGCCCTCGGTGTTGAGCCTGTCGGGCGTGAACAGCCGGGGACCGCCAGTGGCCAGCGGCACCGGCTTGCGGCCAAATCCCTCCTGCACGGCGCGCGCGAAATTCTGGTCGGCCTCGCTCCACTTCGGCAGGCCCACGGCCTGCATGTTGGCGAAGGCCGCCTCCGCCAACGGCCTGTTGCCATAGTTGGTGGCAGCATGACCCAGCACGCGGCGGGTGACGCTGGTATCGGTCATCAGCGCCGCGCCATCGGCAATGCGGTTGGCGCTGTCATACATCGCCTTCACAGCCGGCAGGCTGAGATCGCGGAAGTAATACCATACACTGGCCTTGTCGGGCACGATGTTGGGCTGGTTGCCGCCACCGGTGATGACATAATGGCTGCGCTGGCTGGGCGGCAGATGCTCGCGCTTCATGTTCCAGCCGTCGTTCATCAGCTCGACGGCATCCAGTGCGCTCTTGCCGTCCCACGGGTTGCCGGCGGCATGGGCGGTGCGGCCGGAGAAGCTGTACTCCACGCTCAGCGCCGCCGTGTAGCCGAGCGGCCCCCAGGCGGTCACCAGCTCCGGCCCGACATGGGCGAACAGGTTGGCGTCCACGTCCTTGAACATCCCGGCCCGCACGAAATAGGCCTTGGTCGCCAGCAGCTCCTCGGCCACGCCCGGCCAGATCATGATGCGGCCCTTGATGCCGTTCTTCTGCATCACATCCTTGGCCGCCAGGGCCGCGACAATCATCATCGGCAGGCCGCTGTTGTGGCCCTCGCCATGCCCGGGCGCTCCGGCCAGCATCGGCTTGCCGGCCGGCACACCCGGCGTCTGGCTGAGGCCCAGCAGGCCATCGATATCGCTGCCCAGCGCGATCATTGGCCCGCCTGTCCCCCAGGTGGCGGTGAAGGCGGTGGGGATGCCGGCGACGCCGCGCTCCACCTTGAAGCCGTTCCGTTCCAGGATGCCCGTGAGATAGGCGCTGGTCCGCACCTCCTGGAAGCCCGGCTCGGCATAGCTGAACACCTGGTCGATCATGGTGGCGAGGTCGCCGGCGCGGGCCTCGACGCCCGCCGCTGCGGCGTCCTTCAGCGGTGCCGGCGCTGCGGCAAGCGCGGGCGCGGCAGACGCTAGCAGAGCGGCGGCGAGCAAAGTGCGGATCATGTCATGTCCCCCTAGAAACAGGCCGGGATGCTATCGGCCCCGGTGCGGCCGGTAAAGCGTGGCAGTTTCGACGCATTGCCCGCCGACCACAACCGGTGCATCGCGGGCGCGCAGTCCATCTTCCCGGGGGAAACCATGCGCCACCTGCCCTTGCTTGCCGCTCTTATCGCCGCCCCGCTTGCTCCGGCGGCGGCCGCCACCCATGTGCTCAACCCCACCCCGCAGACCGTGGCCTGGGGCCATTATGACGCCGCCGACAAGCCGGTGCTGACCATCAGTTCCGGAGATACGGTGGTGATGCACAGCTTGCTGACCAACAGCCCGGCCGGCCTGGAGCAGGCCGGCGTGGCAGCAGCGGACGTGGAACCCGCCCTGCGCGCGGTGTTCGATGGCGTGCCGCTTTCGGCACGCGGGCCGGGTGGCCATATCCTCACCGGCCCGATCGCCATCGCCGGCGCCGAGCCCGGCGACACGCTGGAGGTGCGGATCCGGAAGATCGATCTGGCCATCCCCTATGCCTACAACGGTTTCCGCTTCGGTGCCGGCTTCCTGACCGATGATTTCCCCTATCGCCGCACCAAGATCGTGCCGCTCGACCGGCAGCGCATGGTGGGCAGGTTCGCGCCCGGCATCGAGGTGCCGCTGGCGCCCTTCTTCGGCAGCATGGGCGTGGCGCCGCCGCCCGCCTTCGGCCGCATAGACAGCGCGCCACCCACCATTGCCGGCGGCAACATGGACCTGAAGCATCTGGTGGCCGGCACCACGCTGTTCCTGCCGGTGCATGTGCCGGGCGCCCTGTTCCAGGCCGGCGACGGCCACGCCGCGCAGGGCAATGGCGAGGTCGACATCACCGCGCTGGAGACCAGCCTGATCGGCACCTTCGAGTTCATCCTCCACAAGAAAGTGGCGACGCCCTATCCGCGCGCCGAAACGCCGGATGCCTATATCGCCATGGGGTTCGATGATGACCTGTCGAACGCGACGCGCAAGGCGATCCGCAACATGATCGACTTCCTGGTCACGGCGAAGGGCATGAGCCGCGATGATGCCTACATGCTGGTCAGCGTGGCCGGCGACGTGGAGATCACCCAGCTGGTTGACCGCAACAAGGGCGTGCACGTGGTGATGAAGAAGACGCTGTTCCTGAACCGCTGACCCGCCCCCATGAGCGCCCCATTGACAGGCTGCCGCCGCGCGCCAAGGTGCCGCCCATGGCCTCGCTTGCCCGCAACCGCTCCCTGACGGCCGCCATCCGGCCCTATTTCGAAGCCGGGCCGCTGGGCGCGCTGGCGCTCGGCATGGCGTCGGGCACGCCCTACACGATGATTGCCGCCACGCTGACCACGCGACTGGCGGAAAGCGGCATCGACAAGAAATCGGTGACTGCCTTTGGCCTGGCCCTCCTCGTCTACAGCTTCAAACCGCTGTGGGCGCCGGTGATCGATCGGGGCCGCATTCCCGTGCTGGCCGGTCTGATCGGCCAGCGCCGGGCCTGGCTGGTGGTGTGCATGGCAATTGCCAGCGCCGCCATCGCCTGGCTGGGAGTGGCCGATCCCAACGCCGATCTGGCGATGTTTGCCGCCGCTGCCGTTGCCGTGGGCTTTGCCGGGGCAACGCTCGACATCGTCATCGATGCGATCCGCATCGAATGGCTGCGCGAGGACCAGATGGGCGCGGGTTCGGGCATGACCCAATATGGCTGGCGGCTGGGCGCCTATCTGGTTGGCGCCGGCGCGCTGCTGATTGCCACGCGTGCCGGCTGGGCGTCTGCCTATCTGGTTGCGCCCCTGCTGTTCCTGCCGGCGTTGCTGGCCGCCGCCATGCTGGGGGAACCCACGCGCCCGCCGGCGCCGCGCTCAGGACGCGGGTTCGGCGCGGCCGTCCGGGATGCCATCGTCGCGCCGCTGGCCGATTTCCTGGGCCGCAAGGGCGCCTTGGTGGTGCTGGCCTTCGTCCTGGTCCACAAGCTTGGGGACACGGTCTGCCAGCTTTCGGTCCGCCTCTTCTACAACGACCTTGGCTTTTCGAAGGACGAGGTTGCCTTCTATGACGTGTCGCTGGGCCTGTTCGGCATGCTGGGCGGCATTTTCGTGGGTGGCATCCTCTACAAGCGCCTGGGCCTTGCCGGATCGGTGCTGCTGTCGCTGGTGCTGATGGCCGCGACCAATGCCGGCTATGCGCTGCTGGCGGTGATCGGCCACGACGTGGCGGCACTGGCAGCGGTGCAGGGGTTCGAGAATTTCGCCAGCGGCATCGGCGGCGTCACCATCGGCGCCTGGCTGGCACTGCTGTGCGACCGCCGCTTCACCGCCACCCAGTTCGCGCTGCTGTCTTCTGCGGCGGCGATCCTGGGCCGGGCCTTTTCCTCGGGCACCGCCGGCGCGCTGATCGAGACGATGGGCTATGTCGACTTCTACTGGCTCACCACGGCGCTGGCGCTGCCCGGCATCCTGATCTTCCTGTGGCTGTGGCGGGCCGGGCTGGTTGTGGCCGACGACACGGTGACGGCGACCGCCCCCGGCGCTGCAACCGGCGTGTAATGCGCCGGCCATCTGCCTGTCATCGCGGTGCCACGGCGGTGTAACCGGCGATCGCTACAGCCCGGCTAACCGGTGGACCCCCCTTGGAGACCGCGCCATGACCCTTGCCCTCAGCCGCGCTGTCGAACTCACGCCCAGGCTGCTGGACAATGCGCCAGCCATCTGCCGGGCCGGGCTGCTGGACGTGCGGCTGGCGGCGAGCGCGGCGGAGATCGCGGCGGCGCAGGCGCTGCGCTACGAGATCTTTTATGACGAGATGGGCGCCCAGCCGACCGCGGCGATGGCCCGCCTGCGTCGCGATTTCGACCAGATCGACGCCTTCTGCGATCATCTGCTGGTGATCGATCATGCCGATCCGCTGCGGCCGCGGGTGGTGGGCACCTATCGCCTGCTGCGGCAGGACGTGGCCCAGCAGCACGGTGGCTTCTATTCAGCCGGCGAATATGACCTGGCGCCGCTGCTGGCGCAGTCCAGCCCAGACAGGCAGCTGCTGGAACTGGGCCGCAGCTGTGTGGCTCCCGAATGGCGGACCAGCGCCACCATCTCGCTGCTGTGGCGCGGCATCGCTGCCTATCTGCAGCAGCACAACATCGGGCACCTGTTCGGCTGCGCCTCGCTGCACGGCGCTGATCCCAAGCTTCACGCCGCCGAGCTGTCCTATCTTTATCACCACCACCTCGCCCCGCCGGAGCTGCGCGCCACCGTGCTGCCGCCGAACGGCGTCGACATGAACGCCCTTCCGGCGGCCAGCATCGATGTGCGCGCCGCCGCCCGCGCGCTGCCGCCGCTGGTGAAGGCCTATCTGCGGGTTGGCGCCATGGTGGGTGATGGCGGCTTTGTCGATCACCAGTTCAACACCGTCGATGTGTTCGTGGTGATGCCGGTCGATCGCATCACCAGCCGCTATGCCGAACGCTTTGGGGCGGCCAACGATTGATCGCCGCGCCGGGCGGGCGTAGGCTGGCGCCATGACCGCTCCCCTGCGCATCGATTTCGTGTCCGACGTGGTCTGCCCCTGGTGCGTGATCGGGATGAAGTCGCTCGAACAGGCGCTGGCCGCCCTCTATGGCGAGGTGGCGGCCGAGTGGCACTTCCACCCGTTCGAATTGAACCCCGGCATGGCACCCGAGGGCGAGAACAGTGCCGAGCATGTCGCACGCAAATATGGCCGCCCGCCCGAAGCCGGCGAAGCGGCGCGCAACCAGATCAAGACGATGGGCGAGCAGCTGGGCTTCCGCTTCAGGGGCGGGCCGGACGCGATGATCTGGAACACGCACGATTGCCACCGGCTGCTGCACTGGGCGGATAAGGCAGGGAAGGCACACGCCCTGAAGACTGCCCTGTTCGAAGCCCATTTCAGCCGCGCCGAACCGCTCAATGATCCCGAAACGCTGGTGGCCGCCGCCGTCGCCGCCGGGCTGGACGGCGACGCCGCGCGCGAGGTGCTGGCCAGCGGCCGCTATGCCGACGAGGTCAACGCCGCCCAGCGCTGGTGGCGCGAGGAGCAGGACATCACTGCCGTGCCGGCCATCATCTTCAACGGCAAATATGCCATACTGGGCGGCCAGCCACCGGCGACGTTCGAGAAGGTGATCCGGCGGATCGTCGCCGGCGAGGTGTGAATTGCCGCACCTGCGTCAATAAAATCTTCACCTATGTGTCGAATGTCATCTTTGGAGCGTATCTTGCGGGCGTCACATATGGGTGTGGCGTGAGCATGGGGATCAGTTTCATGATCAGGACGCTTCTTGCCGTCGCGTTGCTGGCTGCCAGCAGTGCCGCCAACGCCGTCTCCTACACCGCAACGTTCAGCGGCGCGGCGGAAAACCCGCCCAACGCCTCGCTGGCCACCGGCACCGGCCTGCTGCGGGTGGTGGGCACCAGCATCATCGTCGACATCGAATTCGCCAATCTCGGCTCGGGCCTCAGGGACGCCCACATCCATTGCTGCTCCGCCCCCACCGGCAATGGCCCCGTTGCCATCGGGTTCACCAACCTGCCGCTCGACCAGACCTCCGGCAGCATCGAACGGGTGCTCGATCTCACCCTGGCCTCCACCTTCCGCTCGGCCTTCATCACCGCGAGCGGCGGCACGGTGGATTTGGCGCGGGCGCGGCTGCTGGATCAGCTGGCTGCCGGCAATGTCTATTACAACCTGCACACCGTGAATTTCCCCGGCGGCGAGATCCGCGGCAACCTCGCCGCGGTGCCGGAACCGGCAAGCTGGGCGATGCTGCTGAGCGGCTTCGGCCTGGTGGGCGCGACGATGCGGCGCCGCAAGGCGGCGCTTGCCTGAACTCTGGCGCCTGAATTCTGGCGCCTGAAACCGGTCGCCCGGCGCCGCCATCACGGCGCCGGGCGCACCTCCAGCGGCAGGCCCAGCGTTTTCAGCTGCGGCTCCACCTTGGCGCGGTCGCCCACCACCACCCACAGCAGCGTGTCGGTGCCGATGGTCTGCACGGCGCGGTTGAGATCTTCGGTGGTCAGCGCGCCCAACCGCCGCGCGGCGGTGACATAATAATCGTCGGGCCGGCCGAAAAGCTGGTTGCGCTCAAGGGCGCCCAGGAAGCTGGCGCCGCGCTCGAACTCGCCGGGCAGGGCCAGCACGCTGTTGGCAATCGTGCGCCGGCGTTCCTCGTCGCTGATCGGCCGGGTGGTGCGGATGGCCACCACGTCGGCGATCATCGCCTTCATGCTGTCGGCGGTGCGGTCGGTCTGCACCGGGGCATAGAGGATGGAATAGAGCTGCCCCCTGGCATCCGACAGGCCGGCAAAGGCGCCATAGGCCCAGTTCTTCTGCTCGCGGATGTTGGTGTTGATGCGGCTGGTCGACAGGCCGCCCAGCACATCGACAGCCGCGCGGTGGGCGATCAGGTCCTGCCGGCCTTCCAGCGGCACCAGGCTCCCGGCAAAGATCAGGCTCTGCGGGCTGTTGGGGCGATCGACGAGGATGATGCGCGCCGGCGCGGAGGGCAGCACGCCGGCGGGCCGCACCGCGCCGCGCGCCACCGCCGGATCCGCCTGCCAGCCCCCGAAGTGCGCCTCCAGCAGCGGTTTCAGCTCGGCGGCCGTGATGTCGCCGGCCACGAACAGCGTCGCATTGTCAGGCCGGATCCAGCG
>NZ_WMHO01000249.1 GCF_010994245.1 Sandarakinorhabdus rubra | reverse complement strand
GGTCACCGCCAGCATCGCCAGTTGCCCGCGGCTGGCCAGCGCCTCGAGGCCGGCGCGGATCACCGGCGAGGCGCCGGTGGTGTCGATGACGCGATCCAGCCCCAGCGGCGCAATCGCCCGCAGCGCCGCCATCAGGTCCTGGCCCTCGGCAAGGATCGTGTGGGTGGCGCCCAGCTGGCGGGCCAGATCGAGCCGGGCGGCGACCCGGTCCACCGCGATGATGGTGTGGCAGCCGCGATCGACCGCCGCCAGCAGGCCGGCCAGTCCCACCGAACCGGCGCCGATCACCGCGAAACTGTGCGCCTCGCGCACGTCGAGCGTGTTGTAGGCGGTGCCGGCGCCGGTCTGCAGGCCGCAGCCGAACGGAGCGAGCAACGCGAAGGGCAGGTCGCCGTCCACCTTCACCGTGTTGCGGGCATAGGCGATGGCATACTCGGCAAAGCTCGACTGGCCGAAGAAGCCGCCATAGACCGGCTGGCCGCCGCCCTGCATCGGCACGGTGCCGTCATTCAGCACCCCGGCATAGTTCAAGGCCATGAAATTGGTGCAATATTGCGGATGATCATGGGCGCAGTTGGGGCAGGCGCCGCAACTGGCATAGGACAGGACAACCCGGTCTCCGGCGGCGACATTGGTCACCCCGGCGCCCACTGCCACCACCGTGCCGGCGCCTTCATGGCCCAGCACCTGCGGCAGCGGCGTACCCTGTTCATAGCGCTGCACGCCGATATCGGTGAAGCAGATCCCGCAGGCGGCGATCTTCACCAGCACCTGGCCCGGCCCGGGTTCGGCCAATTCCACCGGCTCGATCGCGTAGGGCCCACCGCGCTGGCGCAGCACCGCGGCCCTTGTGGTGATGGTCATTGCCGCAACCCTCCCTGACGTCCGCCCTTGCCCTTCTGACTAGTGTCGACCCGTCGGGCGGGGACGGCAAGCCGCCGCAAGTGGCAGGCAAAGGGGCAGGCGCCGCGCCGCGCCGGTGCTTGACCAGCGGCGCGCGCCCGTCCAGATACGCGGCGATGAGCGCGGAACCTACGCCCAGCTTCGAGGCAGCCCTGAAAGAGCTGGAGGATATCGTGCGCCAGCTGGAATCGGGCGAATTGAGCCTCGACGCCTCGATCACGCTTTACGAGCGGGGCCAGAAGCTGAAGCAGGTGTGCGAGGCCCGGCTGGCCGACGCCAAGGCGCGCATCGAGCAGATCCAGCAGGGCAGCGGCGGCGAGATCAGCGCCCGTCCCTTCGATGCGGCCTGACCCGGTGGTGCCCGCTTCGCTCAGCCTCAAGCCGGCGCTGGACGCGATCGGCAAGGCCGTCGATCAGCGTTTCGACAAGCTGCTGGCAGTGCCGGCCGACAGCCGCGCCCGCCTTTATGAAGCGATGCGCCATGCCGTGATTGGCGGCGGCAAGCGCATGCGCCCGCTGCTGGTGGTGGCGGCATGCGACCTGTTCCATGTCGACCGCGAGCGCGCGCTGCGCGTCGCGCTCGCCATCGAGTGCATCCATGTCTACAGCCTGATCCACGACGATCTGCCGTGCATGGACGATGACGACCTGCGGCGCGGCAAGCCCACCGTCCATATCGCCTTCGATGAAGCCACCGCCGTGCTGGCCGGTGACTGCCTGCACGATATCGCCTTCGAGATATTGGCCGATCCCGCCACCCACGAAGATCCGTTCGCGCGGCTGGAGCTGATCACCGAGCTCGCCGTCCAGTCCGGCCCGGCCGGCATGGCCGGCGGCCAGATGATGGACCTGGTGGCCGGTGACGTGATCTATGACATCGCCGGCATCACCCGCCTGCAGCAGTTGAAGACCGGCGCCCTCATCCAGTGGTGCCTGGAGGCCGGTGCCATCATGGGCCGCGCATCCGACGCGCACCGCAAGTCGCTGCGCGCCTATGCCCGCGATCTCGGCCTTGCCTTCCAGATTGCCGACGATCTGCTGGACGTGGAAGGCACGTCCGCCAAGACCGGCAAGGCCGTGCAGAAGGACGCGGCTGCCGGCAAGGCCACCTTCGTTTCGCTGCTGGGCATTGAGCGCGCCCGGGCCCAGGCCCATGCGCTGATCGATCAGGCCATCGGGCACCTGGTGGCCTTCGGGCCGGAAGCTGACCTGCTGCGCGCCATCGCCCGCTTCGCGGTCGAACGCGACCGCTGAGGAGACTGGACTGATGACCCGCATCGGCGTCTATCCCGGCACCTTCGATCCCATCACGCTGGGCCACATGGACATCATCCGGCGCGGCGCCCGGCTGGTGGACCGGCTGGTCATCGGGGTCGCCACCAACCCGTCAAAATCGCCGATGTTCACGCTGGACGAGCGCAAGCGGCAGGTGAGCCGCGAATGTGCGGGAATCGGCAATGTGGAGGTGGTGGATTTCGACGAGCTGCTGATGTCGTTCGCCGAACGGCTGGGCGCGACGGTGATCGTGCGCGGCCTGCGCGGCGCCGGTGATTTCGAGTACGAATTCCAGATGACCGGCATGAACCGGGCGCTCAACGACGATGTCGAGCAGGTGTTCCTGATGGCCGATGTGGCCTTGCAGCCGATCGCTTCACGCCTCGTAAAGGAAATCGCAGTCTATGGTGGCGACATCAGCAAGTTCGTGCCACCGGCCATCGCCGCCGACGTGGTGAAGCGGGTCGCGGAAATGGGTGTGAAGGGTTGATGATGCATCGTGCCGGCCACTATCTGGCCACCCTGCTGGCCGGGTTCGTCCTGATCGCCGGCGCCGCACTGGCGCAGGCGCCGCGGATCGATCCCAAGGATCTGAAGGCGCCGCCCAAGCTGCCCGAAATGGCCGCCCCGTCGAACCTGGCGGGCACGCTGGCCCAGGTGAACGAGGAAAATATCCTGCTGCTCGACCTGTCGTCGGGTGGGCGGGTGAAGATCGTGATGCGGCCCGACGTGGCGCCCAAGCATGTCGAACGCATCAAGACGCTGGTGCGGCGCGGTTTCTATGATGGCACCGTGTTCCACCGCGTGATCGATGAATTCATGGCCCAGGGCGGCGACCCCACGGCCACTGGCACCGGCGGCTCCGACCTGCCTGATCTGAAGGCCGAGTTCAACGATCTGCCGCACGTGCGCGGCGCCGTTGCCATGGCCCGCGCCCAGGGCGAGGACAGCGCCAACAGCCAGTTCTACATCGTGCTGATGCCGGTGCTGCGGCTGGATCGCACCTACACGATCTGGGGCCGCGTGGTGGACGGCATGGCCCATGTGGACGCCATCGAGAAGGGTGAGCCGCCCGCCAATCCCACCCGCATCATCAAGGCCAGCATCGCCGCCGACAAGGTGCCACCGCCCGATTTCGCGGCGCTGAAGGCCGCGGCCAGCCCGATCCCGGCCGGCGCGCTGAACCTGCCGCCGCCCACATCCGGGCCGATTGCGCCACGCTGAGCACGCGCCGACCGGCGCACCCACCCCCCCTGCCACCACCACAAA
>NZ_WMHO01000248.1 GCF_010994245.1 Sandarakinorhabdus rubra | reverse complement strand
CGGCCGGCGGCAGCGGTTCCGGCGCTGGCGGGGGCGGCAGCAGTTCGGGCGCAATGGTGATGGCCATGGCGGAGGCGGCCGGCAGGCTGGCTGCCAGCAGCGCGGCGCACAACCGCATCATCCGATGGCGCTTCATCCCATGGCCCCTCATCCGATGGCCTCGCGGAAGCTCTTCAGATGGGCGGCGGCCTGACGTTTCAGATCCTTGCTCAGCATTGTGCGCGGGTGGAGTGAGGGGATCAGCCTTGCTTCACCCCAGTCGAACCAGCGGCCGCGGCTGCTGGCCAGCCGGGCCTCAGGGCCAGCCATTTCCGCCGCCAGCTGGCCCAGCGCCAGCACATGGCGGGGCGGGGCGAGCGCGAACAGGCGCTCCAGCACCGGGGTGAAGCGGGCGAGCAGGTTGGCCGTGGGTTCGCCGTCGCCAGGTGTTGGCCAGGCCAACCGGCTGACCAGCGCCACCCGGCTCCAGTCGAGCTCGATGCTGGCCAGCATGCGGTCGATCGTCTGCCGGTGCGCCGGTTCCTCGTCCGGCCGGTCGATCAGCACCCAGACGCGGGACTGGAGCGCACCTTCGAACAGCAGCGGCGGGCGGATGCGGGCATCCGGGAACTTGCCGAGCAGGGCCAGCAGCTCATCGGGCGACTGGCAGGCCAGCGCCGGGTGCGATGCAGCCGGATCGACAGCACGGCGCGGCGGCGGGGAGGGTGCGGCGGCCAATGTCTCCTGGGTGGGCGGTTCGGCCTGGAATGTCGCGTCTGCTCGCGGTGCTGCCAGCCACGGGCGCGGCGTGTCCGCCACGGGCACATCGCATCCGGCGGCGATCAGCCAGGCCAGGTCGGCCTGCGCCTCGGCAGCCGTGCGGGCGGCAGTGGTGCGAGCAGGGGGCGACATCATGTCGGTCACGGCTGGCACCATCAGCGACGGTGCGGCGGCTGGTCAAGGCCGGCCGGCCCGGCTATCTGATGAACCATGGCAAAGCCGCGCCAAGCCGGGGGCGGCGACGAGGATGGGGAACGACAAGGTGAGCGAACGCGAATCCATGCCCTATGATCTGGTGATCGTGGGCGGCGGGCCGGCGGGCCTTTCGGCAGCGATCCGGGCCAAGCAGGAAGCCCAGCGGCTTGGGGTCGAGCTTTCGGTGTGCATCCTCGAGAAGGGCTCGGAGATTGGCGCCCATATCCTGTCGGGCGCCGTGGTCGATCCGCGCGCCCTTGATGAACTGCTGCCCGACTGGCGCCAGGACAGCAGCTGCCCGATGACCGTGCCGGTGACCGAGAATCACCACTGGGTGCTGACCGAAACGAAGAAATATGAGTTCCCGCACGGCTTGCTGCCGCCGTTCATGCAGAACAAGGGCTGCTACACGGTCAGCCTGGGCAATCTCACCCGCTGGCTTGCCGGGCAGGCCGAAGCGCTGGGCGTCGAGATCT
Organism: Sandarakinorhabdus rubra; assembly: GCF_010994245.1. Classification (GTDB taxonomy): domain Bacteria; phylum Pseudomonadota; class Alphaproteobacteria; order Sphingomonadales; family Sphingomonadaceae; genus Sandarakinorhabdus; species Sandarakinorhabdus rubra. Next base: position 2,039 of record NZ_WMHO01000248.1, on the reverse strand, counting down.
TCCCCGGATTTGCCGCTGCCGAAGTGCTTTACAACGACGATGGCAGCGTGAAGGGTGTCGCCACCGGCGACATGGGGATCGCGAAAGACGGTTCGAAGAAGGACAGCTGGACGCCCGGCCTCGAAATCCACGCCAAGTACACGTTCTTCGCCGAGGGTGCGCGCGGGCACCTGTCGAAGCAGATCATCAACCACTTCGATCTCAGGAAGAACAGCCAGCCGCAGATCTATGGCATCGGCCTCAAGGAATTGTGGGACATCCCGGCCGAAAAACATGTGCCGGGCCGCGTGATCCACAGCCAGGGCTGGCCGCTGAGCGACGCCAATGGCGGCGGCTTTCTCTATCATCAGGCCAATGGCCAGGTGGCGTTGGGCTTCTCGGTGTGGCTCAACTATGACAACCCGCACCTGTCGCCGTTCGAGGAGTTCCAGCGCTGGAAAACCCATCCGGCGATCCGCGAGATCCTGGAAGGCGGTCGCCGTGTCTCCTATGGTGCGCGCGCCATCAACGACGGCGGCTGGCAGGCGGTGCCCAAGCTCAGCTTCCCCGGCGGCGCGCTGATCGGCTGTTCGGCTGGCTTCCTCAACGTGCCGCGCATCAAGGGCAGCCACACCGCGATGAAGTCGGGCATGATGGCTGCCGAGTGTGCGGTGGCGGCGATTGCCGCCCAGCGCGGCGGTGACGAGTTGGCCGAATATGATGCCGCCTACAAGAAGAGCTGGATCTTCGAAGAACTGAAGATGGTGCGCAACGTGCTGCCGGCAGTGGAAAAGTTCGGCAATGTCGTTGGCACCGTGATGGGCGGCGCCATGATGTGGATGGAGTATCTGGGCTATGAACTGCCCTTCACCTTCAAGCTGACGTCGGACCACACGCACATGCGCCGCAAGGACGAGGCGCCGAAGATCACCTATCCCAAGCCCGATGGCGTCATCAGCTTCGATCGGCTGTCCTCCGTGTTCCTGTCGAACACCAATCATGAGGAAGACCAGCCCTGCCACCTGACGCTGAAGGACCCGAGCGTGCCGATCGAGGTCAACTATGCGCTCTATGACGAGCCGGCGCAGCGATACTGTCCGGCCGGGGTGTATGAAATCGTCGGCCAAGAGGAAAATGCGCCGCGCCTGCAGATCAACGCCCAGAATTGCGTCCACTGCAAGACGTGCGATATCAAGGACATGACCCAGAACATCAACTGGGTGGTCCCGGAAGGTGGCGGCGGACCGAACTATCCGAATATGTAATGCGCAGCGCGAGTCTGGCGGCGTACCGCCGCCAGACTCGCGCAAGCACGGCCGGGCTGGCGGCTGGTCCGCAGGCCAGCCGAACAGCTTCGACGACGCGGCTCTGCCGCGCCACTACTTCTACCTTCCACCACCACAAGCAGACTCGGCGGCTCCGCCGCCGGCCGCGCTACCCCGCGACCATCGGCACCCCTCGACAAGCCCGGTGTCCCCCTGCATCTTGCGGGATATGCGCTTTGCCGCCGCCATGTTCGTCTTCGCCCTTGCCGCGCCTGCCCACGCCGCCAAGCCGGTCCCGGCCATGGATTCAGCGCTGCATGCCTATGTGATCGGCCGCTATGCGGCGATCGACAACGAGGTGGCGCTGGCCGCCCGCCTGTTCGAGGAGGCGCGCGCCGCCAGCCCGGCCCCGGCCAGCGTGACGCGCCGGGCCTGGGAGCTGGCGATCATCGGCGGCGATCAGCAGCGCGGTTTCCAGCTGGCCCGATCGCTTGCCGCCAGCGGCGCCGGCGATGCCGAGATCAACATGACCCGGCTGGCCGAAGCGGTGATCCGCCGCGACTGGCCGCTGGCAGTCCGGCTGCGCCAGAGCCTGGGCGATCAGGGCTGGCCGCAGGTGGCCGGGCCGGTGATCGATGCCTGGCTGGCGGCGGCGCGCGGCGATGCGCCGGCGGCGCTGCTGCTGCTCGATCCGCAGCGCCACCAGGGCTTCATGCGCGCCTATGTGGCCGAGCAGCGCGCGCATCTCTTGGCCAGCCTGTCGCGCTGGGATGAGGCGGCGGCGGCCTATCGCCA
>NZ_WMHO01000247.1 GCF_010994245.1 Sandarakinorhabdus rubra | reverse complement strand
GGGCGGGGTGCCACCCACGGCGCGCGCCATGTACTGCGCGAAGGCCCGCGCTGGCGCCCGCCCGCCGGCGAGGCCGCGGATCGGCCTGGCATCGTCGCGGCCCATCCACACGCCTGTGGTCAGCCCGCTTGAAAAGCCGATGAACCAGGCATCCTTGTTGCTGCTGGTGGTGCCGGTCTTGCCGGCCAGTGGCCGTCCGATCTGGGCCGCTCTGGCAGTGCCTTCCTCCACGGCCGCCTGCATCAACTGGGTCATGCGGGCAGCGACCACGGGGGCCACCACCTGCCGAGTGTCGCCCTCGCCACGGTCGAACAGCACGCGGCCGCTGCCGGTGGTCACCCGCGTGATGGCATGGGGCGGGTGTTCGAGGCCGCCATTGGCCACGGTGGCATAGGCATTGGTCATCTCGAACAGCGTGACTTCGGAGGCGCCGAGCGCCATCGCCGGCTGCCGGCTGATCGGCGTGGTGATGCCGAAACGGCGGGCCATTTCGGCCACCGTGTCAAAGCCCACCTGCTCGGCCAGCTGCACCGCCACCGTGTTGATCGAGCGGGCAAAGGCCTCGCGCACGGTGACGGGCCCGATGAACTGGCGGTTGTCGTTGCGCGGGCTCCAGTTGCCGATGGTCACCGGCCGGTCTTCCATCCCGTCTTCGGGGGTCACGCCGGATTCGATGGCGGCGGCATAGACGAAGAACTTGAACGCCGATCCGGGCTGGCGCCGTGCCACGATCGCCCGGTTGTAGTTCGACCGCACATAATCGGTGCCGCCGACCATCGCCTTGACGCCGCCATTGCGGTCAAGCGCCACAAGCGCACCCTGCGCGCCCTTCGGTGCCTCGGCGCGGATTGCGGCTTCGGCCCAGCGCTGGCCCTGCGCGTTCAGCGTGGTTTCCACACGCAGCGGCTCCTCGGTCTCGTCGACCAGTGTTTCCAGTTCGCTCAGCACCCAATCGGTGAAATAGCGCACGCCGGCCGCGCGGCCCTGCGGGGCAAAGCGCACCAACTGCGGATCGGCGGCTGCGGCCTCGCCTGGGGTCAGGCCGCCGTTCTCCACCATCACGGCGATCACGGTGGCGGCCCGGCGGCGCGCGGCCTCGGCATCGGCCGATGGGGAAAAGCGTGACGGCGCCTTCACCAGCCCGGCGATGATCGCCGCCTCCTCCAGCCGCAGGCGGCGCGCGCTGTGGCCATAAAATTTGCGTGACGCGGCATCGATTCCGTAGGCGCCGCCGCCGAAATAGACGCGGTTGAGATAGAGCTCCAGGATGGCTTCCTTGGAGTAGCTGCGCTCCATGGCCAGCGCCAGCACCACCTCTCTCAGCTTGCGCGTGTAATCCTTCGACGCGGTGAGGAACAGGTTGCGCGCCAGCTGCTGGGTGATGGTGGAAGCGCCCTGCGAGCGATCCCCGCGCGTGGCATTGACCACGAAGGCGCGGGCGATGCCGATCGGGTCGATGCCGGGGTGATACCAGAAGCGCCGGTCCTCCACGGCAATCATGGCGTTCTTCATGGTCGCCGGGATCTCGGCATAGCGCAGCCATTCGCCATAGCTGGGGCCGAAGCTGGCCAGCACGCTGCCATCATCGGCGAGGATCTCCACCGGCTGGCCGTTCGGGCTCTTCTTCAGCGTCTCGAATTCGGGGAGCGACTGCATGGCAAGCGCCACGGCGACCACCAGCGCCAGAACGGCGGCGAGGCCGATGGCGAGCCCAGCCTTCAGCAGGGTCGCCGCCCAGACGCGGGGCGTGCGACGGCGGGACGATCTTGCAGGAGGCTTGGTGGGGGGCACGGGAGGTGTGTTAGCGATGAAATACGGCAGCTATGCGGCGGAACAGGCGGGGCAGGCGGGGTCCTTGGGCAGGGCGATGCGGCGCATGGCAAGGCTGGTGGCGTCGAACAGCAAGATCTGCCCGGCAGCCTCGGCGCCCAACCCGGCCAGCTGACGGATCGCCAGCAGCGCCATCAGGCTGCCGATCATGCCGGTGAGTGCGCCCAGCACGCCGGTGGCGGCGCAGCTGCGGGCCGGATCATCTTCGGGCGAGCCGACAAAGCAGCGATAGCAGGGCGCATCGGCCAGATGGCCGGCGAACAGCGCCGCCTGGCCATCCATCGGCCCCACCGCGCCCGACACCAGGGGCACGCGCAGCGCCAGCGCGGCATCGGCCACCGCCAGCCGCGTGGCAAAACTGTCGCTGCCGTCGATCACCAGGTCATGCCCGGCGAGCAGCGCATCGACATTGTCGCCATCCAGCCGCAGTGGCACCGCCACCGTCTCGACATGCGGGTTGAGCGCGTGCAGGCGGGCGGCGGCGGCCTCGGCCTTTGGGGCGCCGACGTCGGCCGTGCCGAACATCACCTGCCGCTGCAGGTTCGACAGGGCAACCGTGTCGTCATCGATGATGGTGAGGCGGCCGATCCCGGCGGCGGCGAGGTGCAGGAGGCAGGGGCTGCCCAGCCCGCCGGCGCCCACCACCGCGACCCGGGCACGCTTCAGCGCCGCTTGGCCTGCGCCGCCAAAGCCCGGCAGCACGATGTGGCGCGCATAACGCTCCAACTCGTCGTCGGAAAAATTCATGAACCGATGCCGGTGGAACCGAAACCGCCCGACCCACGCGCCGTGTCATCGAGTGCGTCAACCACCGCCAGGCCGGCGCGGGTGACAGCGGCAGGCACCAGCTGGCAGATGCGCATTCCGCGCTCGATCGCGAACGGCTCGCTGCCCAGGTTGATGAGCAGCGCCTTGACCTCGCCGCGATAGTCGCTGTCGATGGTGCCGGGGCTGTTGGGCACGGTGATGCCGTGTTTCAGCGCCAGGCCGGAGCGGGGGCGCACCTGCACCTCAAACCCCTCGGGGATGGCCATGCAGAAGCCCAGCGGCACGGCAAAGCGCGCGCCGGGCGCCAGCATCACCGTCTCTGTAACGGCGGCCACCGCGTCCATGCCGGCGGCGCCGGGCGTTGCATAGGCGGGCAGGGGTAGGCCCTGACCATGGGGCAGGATCGTGATCGGGATGCGGATCATAGGAAGCTCTGGAAATGACTGGCGATCGCGTCTGCCAGCCGGTCGGCCACTGCCTGTTTCGAGGCGGCACCCCAGTCCTGCGCGCCACTGGCGGTAACGAGGTGGACATGATTGCTGTCGGTGCCGAACACGCCGTCGGTCACGTCGTTGGCCACGATCCAGTCCGCGCCCTTGCGTTCCCGCTTGGCGCCGGCGTGGGAGATCAATTCGGCGGGGTCCTTCGGGGTTTCCGCCGCGAAGCCCACCACCAGCGCCGGGCGCTGCGCATGGTGGCCGATGCCGGCCAATATGTCGGGGTTCTCGACCAGCGCCAGGGCAGGCGGCGCGCCGCCTGCCTTCTTCAGCTTGGCCGGTGCCGCCTCCGCCCGCCAGTCGGCTACGGCGGCGACCATCACCGCGATATCGGCCGGCAGCGCCGCCTCGCACGCAGCCTGCATCTGGCGCGCCGTCGTCACGTCCACGCGGCTTACACCGGCCGGGGTCGGCAGGCTGACCGGCC
>NZ_WMHO01000246.1 GCF_010994245.1 Sandarakinorhabdus rubra | reverse complement strand
CATCCGCAGCACTGTCGGCACCGGCGGCGGTGCGCGCCTTCACCCCCTCGGCGATGCGCTGCAACCGCAGCACGTGGGTTTCGCCCAGCGCCAGCGCGTGGCGGGCGGCGATCACGTCGTGCCAGGCGGCGATGGCGGCCACGGCGGTGTCCAGCCGGGCCTGTTCCAAATTGGCTTCGGCCGCATCCTCGCCCAGCCGGCCGGCACGGATGCGCGCCGACGTGGCGCCCCAGTCCACCAGCAGCTGGTTGACCGAGCCGATGGCATCGGTGCGCCGGCGTGGGATGAGGCTTTCAAAGATGGTCGCCGGCCGTTCGAAGCTGCGCGCCACCGTGTCGGCGGTCTGCAGGTCAAGGCCCAGCACCGGGAACAGGCGGCTGCGGGCCTGGGCCGTCTGCGCGGTCGCCACGTTGACACCCTCGCGGCCTTCGCCAAGCAGGGGCAGCGCATCGATGGCGGTGCGCACCCGGACTGGCAGATCGGTGAGAGGCCGCGCCGTCAGCCCGGCCAACCAGGCCTTGTCGGCAGCACTGGCAGCCTCGCTGGTAGCGGCCACGCTGCCCTGCGCCGCAGCGACCTGCGGCACGGCTGCGGCCAGACCTGCGAGAATTGCAAGCACCCGCCGCATCAGTCCCCTGTTTCCACCCACCATCATCATGGTCGCCGTGATACAGGCTCCGCGACTCGCCGGCAAGAACAGTGGCCAGCGCTCCGGCTGCGACAGGCATCGCCTTGGCGCGGGCGCGCCAGCAGCGTAAACAGGGATCAGCAAGGAGCATCATCATGGCACCAGACGCCGCCGCCCCAGAAACTGCCACCGCCGACGTCCAGCATCATGCCAAGAAGTGGCCCAGTTTCGACTGGCAGGATCCGCTGCTGCTGGCCAGCCAGCTGACCGAAGAGGAGACGATGATCCGCGATGCGGCGCGCGCCTTCTGCGATGCGGAGCTGATGCCGGCGGTGAAGCTGGCCAACCGCCACGAGACCTTCGATCCGGCGCTCATGGCGAAGTTCGGCGCCGCCGGCCTGCTTGGCCCCACCATCAAGGGCTATGGCTGCGCCGGCGCTTCCTACGTGGCCTATGGCCTCGTGGCCCGCGAGGTGGAGCGGGTGGATTCGGCCTATCGCTCGGCCATGAGCGTGCAGTCGAGCCTCGTGATGTATCCGATCTGGGCCTATGGCTCGGAAGCGCAGCGGCAGCGCTATCTGCCCGGCCTGGCGAGCGGCGAACTGGTTGGCTGCTTCGGCCTGACCGAACCCGATGCCGGCTCCGACCCGGCAGGCATGAAGACGCGGGCGAAGCGGGTGGGCGGCGGCTGGGTGCTCAATGGCGCCAAGATGTGGATCACCAACAGCCCGCTTGCCGATGTCGCCGTGATCTGGGCCAAGTGCGAGGACGACAAGATCAGGGGCTTCATCGTCGAGCGCGGCGATGCCGGCTTCTCGACGCCGAAGATTGAAGGCAAGTTCTCGTTGCGCGCCGGTGTCACGGGCGAGATCGTGCTGGCCGATGTCCACCTGCCAGAGGACAGGCTGCTTAAGGGCGTGGAAGGGCTGGCCGGGCCGTTCGGCTGCCTCAACAATGCCCGCTATGGCATCGCCTGGGGCGCAATGGGCGCGGCCGAGTTCTGCTGGCACGCCGCCCGGCAATACACGCTCGACCGGCAGCAGTTCGGTCGGCCGCTGGCCGCCACCCAGCTTGTCCAGAAGAAGCTGGCCGACATGCAGACCGAGATCACACTGGGCCTCACCGCAGCGCTGGCCGGCGGCCGCCTGATGGATGAGAAGCGGCTGGCCCCCGAGGCCATCTCGCTGTTGAAGCGCAACAATTGCGGCAAGGCGCTGGCCATCGCGCGCGAGGCCCGCGACATGCATGGCGGCAACGGCATTTCCGATGAATATGGCGTGATCCGCCATGTCATGAACCTGGAAGCCGTGAACACCTATGAAGGCACCCACGACGTCCACGCCCTGATCCTGGGCCGCGCGCAGACTGGGCTGCAGGCCTTCTTCTGATCAGCCGTCACGCCGCCTTTGGCGTGATGCCGATGCTGGTGAGGATGGCGAGGAACCGCGGCTGCTTGCGCAGGGGGTCGAGCAGCGGATCATAGCTGGCCAGCGCCAGCCCGGCATCGCGCAGCTGCAGTGCCTTTTCCAGCGTGGTGAGCGCCTCCTCGATGCGGCCCCACTGCGCCAGCACCTCGCCCTGCTGATAGAGGCCGCCGTCGCCATATTCGGCCACCAGCTTTGCCATCTGGGCCTCGCCGGCGGCAGCGCCGTTCAGCTGCGCCTCGGTGATGGCCAGGCCGCGCAGCCGCGACAGCTTGCTGGGTTCGGCCAGATAATGGCGGTGGGCGGCGGCGACATCGCCCGAGATCAGCGCCATGTCCCCCAGCATGCGCTGCACGATCGGCCGGCCGGGTCGCAATGTCTCCACGGTCTTGAGCTCGGCACGGGCCGTATCATAATCCCGGGTGGCAAAGGCCAGCGTGCCCGCAAGACGGAAGACGCCCGCGTTGAGCGGATCAAGATCCTTGGCCCGGCGAAGGGCGGCCCTGGCCCTGTCGAAATCGCCGAGGTTGGTGAAGAATTCCGCGCAAGCCGCAAGGATCGAGGCATCACCAAAGCCGAAGTCGAAGGCCCGCTGATAGGATAGCCGGGCGCCTGCCATGTCGAGCTGGCTCATCAGCAGGAAGCCAAGGGTGGCGTGGGCTTCGCCCATGTCGGGCGCCAGCCTGATCGCCTGGCGGGCACTGGCCAGCGCGGTCCGGCGCAGCTGCTGGCCATGCGCGACATCGGGATCCTGGTTGGCGATGGCCACCAGCGTGTTGGCGCGGGCAGCATGGGCGGCGGCATAGGCGGGGTCGATGGCGATCGCCTTGTCAAAGGCGGCCAGCGCCTGGCGATCGGTCTCGGTCTGGCCCAGGCTGTAAAGCCGGCCACCCTGGAGATAGGCATCAAAGGCGCTGGCGTCCCGCGTGCCGCCCGGCCGCTGCGCCCGCCACCGCGGATCCTTGGCCAGCGTGGAGATCAGCGCATCGGCCACGGTGCTGGCGATTTCGGCCTGCACGGCCAGCACGTCGGCCACGGCGCGGTCAAACGTCTGGCTCCAGCGCTCGAAGCCGGTCACCCCGTCAACCAGGCGGGCCGAAATGCGCACCCGCGCGTCGGACTGGCGGACCGACCCGGTCAGCAGATTGTTGACGCCCAGCGCCGTTGCCACCTGGCGCACATCGATGTCGGCGGCACCAAAGCCGCGCGCCGATCCCGATCCGCTGACCAGCAGCTGCCGGTTGACGCTCAGGGTGCTGCGCAGCTCCTCGGTCAGCCCTTCGGCGAAATAGTCGCGCTCCTTGTCACCCGACAGGTTGCGGAACGGCAGCACGGCAACGCTGTTGGCCTGCGTGCTGCTGGCCGCGTCGCCGCCAAGGCGCTGCCAGGCGAGAAAACCGCCGCCGGCTAGCGCCAGCCCGCCACCCGCCAGCAGCAGCCGGCGGTCGATGCGCGCCGGTTTTGCCCTGGCCGGGTCCGCTCGC
>NZ_WMHO01000245.1 GCF_010994245.1 Sandarakinorhabdus rubra | reverse complement strand
CCGCGGCGAGGCGCGGCGGCCCTTGCCCGTTGCAGCGCGCCGCGAGGCAGGCTTGCGGCTCACATCTCGCCGCGTTGGCGGCGCAGCGCAAACCAGCGCGCGGTGTTGGCGTTGTGCTCGGCCAGCGTGTTGGCAAACACGTGCCCGCCACTCCCGTCGGCCACAAAGAACAGTGCCTCGGTTGGCGCCGGATCGAGGACGGCGGCCAGGCTGTCACGCCCCGGGTTGGCGATCGGTCCCTTCGGCAATCCGGGCTTCACATAGGTGTTCCAACCGGTGTCGCGTTGCAGTTCGGAACGGCGGATGCGCCGGCCGAGCGGGCGGCCCTGGGTGATCGGATAGATCACCGTGGGATCGGCATCCAGCTTCATACCGATCCTCAGCCGATTGGAATAAACCCCTGCAATTGTTTGGCGTTCAGACGCCTTGCCGGTTTCCTTCTCGACAATGCTTGCAAGAATCACCGCTTCGGCTGGCGTCTTCACCACGGCACGCGGGCTGCGCTTCGCCCACAGTTCGGCAAGTGCCTTGTCCATGGCCGCCTGCATGCGCTTCAGCACGGCGGCGCGCGGCTCGCCAGGCTCATAGTCATAGGTGTCGGGCAGCACGCTGCCTTCGTCCGGCACCGTGATGCTGCCGGTCAGATCGGGAATCGCGCGCAGCCGATCGGCCACCAGCACCGAAGGCCAGCCTTCCGGTATGGTGACGCTGAACCGCTCCACCCGGCCTTCCTGCAGGGTCTCGAGGATGCTGCCCCAGCCCTGGCCGGCGCGCAGGCGATAACGGCCGGCCTGCACCGGCGCCGCATCACCCAGCAGCCGCGCGAAGAGGCGGAACTGCCCGGCCGAGCGGATCAGGCCGGCCTCTCGCAGGCGGCCGGCAACGGCGGCCAGGCTATCGCCCTTCCTGACGACGAAGCTGGCTTCTCGTCCCGGTTTCGCACCCCAGCCATACCAGGGCGCCACCGCCAGCGGCACACCCACAGCCAAGACAAGGGCCGCCAGCACCACGGCCGCGCGGGCAGCGCCCTTCTTCATGTCAGACCGATCGCATCACCAGCGTCGCGTTGGTGCCGCCAAAGCCGAACGAATTGTTGAGCACGGCACGGATGCGGCGCGGCTTGGCGACGTGCGGCACCAGATCAACCCCGACGCAGCCTTCGGACGGATTGTCGAGATTGAGCGTCGGCGGCGCCACCTGGTCGCGCAGGGCGAGCAGGCAGAAGATCGATTCGACCGCGCCGGCGCCACCCAAGAGGTGACCGATCGCCGACTTGGTGGACGACATCGAGACATTGCTGATGGCGCTGCCGAACAGGCGCTTCACCGCGCCCAGTTCCAGCTCGTCCCCCATCGGCGTGGAGGTGCCGTGGGCGTTGATGTAATCGATGTCCTCGGGGTTCAGGCCGGCCCGCTTCAGGGCCATCTGCATCGAGCGGAAGGCGCCCGAGCCTTCCGGGTGCGGCGCCGTCACGTGATAGGCATCGCCCGACAGGCCATAGCCGATCACCTCGCCATAGATCTTGGCGCCGCGCGCCTTGGCGTGCTCATACTCCTCCAGCACCACCACGCCGGCGCCTTCACCCATCACGAAGCCATCGCGATCCTTGTCATAGGGGCGGCTGGCGCGGGTGGGCTCATCGTTGAAGGCGGTCGACAGCGCACGGGCCTGGGCAAAGCCGGCGATGCCCAGCGGGCACAGCGCGCTTTCAGAACCGCCGGCCAGCATCACGTCGGCATCGCCCAACGCGATCATGCGGGCCGCGTCGCCAATGGCATGGGCGCCGGTGGAACAGGCGGTCACGACGGCATGGTTGGGGCCCATCAGGCCATATTTGATCGACACCTGGCCGGAGATCAGGTTGATCAGCCGGCCGTGCACGAAGTGCGGGGAGACCCGCCGTGGCCCCTTTTCGTGCAGCACGATCGATTCCGATTCGATGCCCGGCAGGCCGCCGATGCCCGATCCGATCGAGCAGCCGGCGCGGAAGCGTTCTTCCTCGGTCATGTCGGTGAGGCCGGCATCTTCCAACGCCTGGCCGGCGGCATCGATGCCGTAAACGATGAACGGATCGACCTGGCGCTGCACCTTGTAGTCGACGCGCTTGTTGGCATCGAAGGTCATGCCGGTGCCATTACCGGGCTTCACCTCGCAGGCGATCCGGCAGACCTGGTTGGAGGCATCGAAGCGGGTGATCGGCCCGGCGCCGGAGCGCGAGGCGAGGATATTGGCCCAGGTCGTCTCGACGCTGCTGCCCAGGGGGGTGACAAGGCCCAGTCCAGTGACCACGACACGGCGCATCGGCATCATGTTCCTTCCAGCCGGCCCTTGTGGACCGGAGGCGGCGATCCGGCCTGCCCCGCCGGCGTCCCGCCTGTGTTTCCCAACTTCACACGCAGCTGTTCATACGCTGCTTAAAGGCCCTGTGCAAAACGGCCTTTCGCCAGCGTGACGAAAGGCCGTTTCGTGTGTTCGCAGGCTGCAGCCAGCCGGTGACGGGCCCGGGCGCGCCTGAAAGCCAGGCTCAGCCCTTGCTGTTGGCGGCAATGAAGCCAATGGCATCAGCCACGGTGAGGATCTTCTCGGCAGCATCGTCGGGGATTTCCACGCCGAACTCTTCCTCGAAGGCCATCACCAGTTCGACCGTGTCGAGGCTGTCGGCGCCCAGATCATCGATGAAGCTGGCGCCTTCGACGACCTTCTCGGCCTCGACGCCCAGATGCTCCACCACGATCTTCTTCACGCGTTCGGCGACATCGCTCATTCTTCATCCCCTAGGGTTGCGGCGCCGCAGTGTGCGCCGGGAGGTTGCCCTCGCGCGATAGCCCGGTGGCGGGAGGGAGGCAAGGGCGCTGTGCTCAGAACGCGTCTGGCACAGCCAGCCTCCCCTGCCTCACATGTACATCCCGCCATTGATGTGCAGCGTGTGCCCAGTCACATAGGATGCCTCGCGCGAGGCAAGATACACGACACCCGCCGCGATATCATCGCCGGCGCCCAGCCGGCCGGCCGGGATACGCTCGGTAAGGGCTGCCTTCTGGGCCTCGGGCAGGGCATCGGTCATCGCCGAGACGATGAAGCCCGGCGCCACGCAGTTGACCGTGATGGCGCGGCTGGCCAGTTCCTGGGCCAGCGCCTTCGACATGCCGATCAGGCCGGCCTTGGAGGCAGCATAATTGGCCTGCCCCGGATTGCCGGTGACGCCCACCACGCTGGTGATGGCGATCAGCCGGCCAAAGCGCTGCTTCATCATCGGCCGGGCTGCGGCACGGTAAAGTCGGAAGGTGGCTTCGAGGTTGATGCGGATCACCTCGCTCCATTCCTCGTCCTTCATGCGCATGGCGAGGTTGTCGCGGGTGATGCCGGCGTTGGCGACGAGGATGTCGAGCCGGCCGCCCAAGGCCTCGACCGCGGCCGGGACCAGCGCATCGACCGCCGCCGGGTCGGACAGGTTGCAGGGCAGGATCACGGCATCGGGGCCACACTCGGCCGCCACCGCCGCCAGCGCATCGGCGCGTGTGCCCGACAGCGCGACCCGC
>NZ_WMHO01000244.1 GCF_010994245.1 Sandarakinorhabdus rubra | reverse complement strand
GCTCCTGCCGCAGCCGCAGGGCGCGCAGCGTCGCGGAGTCGAGCCGGCCGTGCAGCATGGCCAGCGTGGCGGCCAATTCGGCGCGCACCGGCACCGCGCGCTCGGCCGCCGCGGTGGGGGTGGGCGCCCGCCAGTCCGACGCATAGTCGATGAGGGTGGTGTCGGTCTCGTGGCCGACGGCGCTGATAAGGGGCACGCGGCTGGCGGCGGCGGCGCGCACCACGATCTCCTCGTTGAAGGCAGCAAGGTCCTCGATGGAGCCGCCGCCGCGCGCCACGATGATGAGATCGGGGCGTGGGATCGGTCCATCGGCGGGCAGCGCGTTGAAGCCGGCGATGGCGGCGGCCACCTGCGCCGCAGAGGCTTCGCCCTGCACCGCCACCGGCCACACCAGCACGCGGCGCGGGAAGCGATCGGCCAGCCGGTGCAATATATCGCGGATCACGGCGCCGGTGGGCGATGTGACGACCCCGATGACGCGCGGCAGGAACGGCAGCGGTTTCTTGCGTGCTGGATCGAACAGGCCTTCGGCCTGCAGCTTCAGCCGCCGCGCCTCGATCTGGGCAAGCAGCGCGCCGACGCCGGCCGGCTCCATCTTCTCGACGATCAGCTGATATTTGGAGCGGCCGGGATAGGTGGTGAGCTTGCCGGTGACGACGACCTCGAGGCCATCCTCGGGGCGGAACGTCAGGCCCTGGGCGGTGCCCTTCCACATGGCGAGATCGATCAGCGCGCGCTCGTCCTTCAGGCTGCCATACCAGTGGCCACTGGCCTGGCGGCGGAACTGGGACAGCTCGCCGCGCACCCGCACCTGGCCAAAGGCGGCCTCCACCGTGCGCTTCAGCGCCCCGGCGATCTCGCTCACCGAATATTCGGGCGTGTTGTTGCTCTCATCCACGCCGCCATCCTTAGCGGCTGGGGCGAAGCTGGCAAAGCCACCGCAAAAGCCCAACAATCCGCCCCGCAGCGGTTTGCCGCGACAATCTGCCATGTTAGGAACGGTGTCATGAGCGGCGCGCCTGATTCCCTTGCCATTCTCGTGCTGGGCGGCGGCGGCCGCGAACATGCGCTGTGCTGGCGCCTGGCGCAGTCGCCGCGTTGCCGCCGGCTGCTGTGCGCGCCGGGCAATGCCGGCATCGCCGAAGAGGCCGAATGCGTGGCGCTGGCCATCACCGATCCGGCCGCCGTGGTGGAGTTCGTCACCGAATATGCGATTGACCTGGTGGTGATCGGCCCGGAAGCGCCGCTGGTGGCGGGGGTTGCCGATGCCCTGCGTGCTGCCGGCGTGGCGGTGGTGGGGCCATCGCAGGCCGCGGCCGAGCTGGAGGCGTCCAAGGGCTTCACCAAGGACTTGTGCGCCGAACACGAGATACCCACCGCCCGCTTCCGCCGCTTTGCCGGCGCCGCCGACGCCCATCATTATGTGGCCGTGCACCCGCTGCCGGTGGTGGTGAAGGCCGATGGCCTCGCCGGCGGCAAGGGCGTGACCGTGGCGACCACCAACGAGGAAGGGCTGGCGGCGCTGGCCGAGATCCAGGGCCCGGTGGTGGTGGAACAATGCCTGGTGGGGCCGGAAGCCAGCCTGTTCATCCTCACCGATGGCGAGACTGTGCGGGTGCTGCCATCCGCGCAGGATCACAAGCGGCTGCGCGACGGTGATGAAGGGCCAAACACCGGCGGCATGGGGGCGGTGTCGCCTTCGCCCCGCCTGACGCCAGCGCTTCAGAAACAGGCGCTTGAGCGGATTGTGCTGCCCACGCTGGCGGCCATGAAGGCGCGCGGCACGCCCTTCCAGGGCTTTCTCTATGCCGGCCTGATGCTCACCGCCGAAGGCCCGATGCTGATCGAATACAACGTGCGGCTGGGCGATCCGGAGGCTCAGGTGCTGATGATGCGGCTGGAGTCCGACCTGGTCGAGCTGTTGTGGGCCGCGGCCACCGGTACGCTGGCCAGCGTTGAGCCACGTTTTTCCAGCGATGCTGCCGTCACCGTGGTGATGGCGGCCAAGGGCTATCCGTGGAACCCGGTGGTGGGCACGGTCATCGACGGGCTGGCCGCGGCCGAGGCGCTGGGCGTCAAGGTGTTCCACGCCGGCACCCGCCGCACGGAGGCCGGGCGGCTGGTGGCGGCTGGCGGCCGGGTGCTGAACGTCACCGCGTCAGGCCATGACATTTCCGAGGCGCGGGCGCTCGCCTATGCCGCTATGCGCAAGATCAACTGGCACGGCGGCCATTTCCGGCGGGACATCGGCAAGTCCGCCTGAGCCCGGCGCCGGCATCCCGGGGCCAAGAATCAGGGGAGGCACGCGATGAGCGATCGGCAGCAGCAATTTTCCGGCACCAGTGCGGTGCGTCCCGGTCAGGAGATCGACGCCGGCCGGCTGCATGACTGGATGGCCGCCCATGTCGAGGGCTATGCCGGGCCGCTGACCATCGAGCAGTTCAAGGGCGGCCAGTCCAACCCCACCTACAAGCTGATCACGCCCGGCCAATCCTATGTGCTCCGGCGCAAGCCGCCGGGCCAGCTGCTGCCTTCGGCGCATGCCGTAGACCGGGAGTATCGGGTGATCACTGCGCTCTACAAACAGGGCTTCCCGGTCGCCCGCACCTTCGGCCTGTGCCAGGACAACGAGGTGATCGGCACCTGGTTCTACATCATGGACTGCGTGGACGGCCGGGTGATCTGGGACACGACCTTCCCCGATGTGCCAATCGCCGAACGCCGCGCCTATTTCGACGCCATGAACAAGACCATGGCCGATCTCCACATGATCGATTACGTGGCGGCGGGGCTGGAGGATTTCGGCAAGCCCGGCAATTATTTCGCCCGCCAGATCGGCCGCTGGTCCAAGCAGTATCTCGAAGACGTCGATGCCGGCCGCTATCCGGCGATGGATGCGCTGGTGGAATGGCTGCCGGCCAACATCCCGCCGGGCGATGAAAGCGCCATCGTCCACGGCGATTATCGCTGTGACAACATGATCTTCCACCCGACCGAACCGAAGGTGGTGGCGGTGCTGGACTGGGAGCTGTCGACCATCGGCCACCCGCTGGCCGATTTCTCCTATCACCTGATGATGTACCGCATGCCGCCCAGCACCACGACGGGGCTGGTGGGCAATGACCTGGCAGCACTCGGCCTGCCGACGGAGGCCGAATATGTCGACGCCTATTGCCGCCGCACCGGGCGGGACGGCATCCCTGACATCGATTTCTATGTCGCCTACAACATGTTCCGGCTGGCCGGCATCATCCACGGCATCAAGGGCCGGGTGATCCGCGGCACCGCCACCTCCGCGCACGCGAAGAAATCGGCGGAGGGCTTCGAGGCGCTGGCCGATCTGGCGTGGGAGCAGGCCAAGAAACTTGGCGCGTGACGCGCTGGGCGCTCTTCCTTTTCACGCTTGCCGCCGGCCTGATCTGGGCCGTGCTGCGCATCCAGACGCCGGCGCCGCTGCCTGCAGCTGCGCCGGCTGACCAGTTCAGTGCCGGCCGCGCCATGGCCGATGTGCGGGCCATCGCCCGCGCGCCGCATCCCGCCGG
>NZ_WMHO01000243.1 GCF_010994245.1 Sandarakinorhabdus rubra | reverse complement strand
CACGGCCACGGGCGGCGGCGCAGCCAAAGCCGCAGCCGGCATGAGGGGCCACAGCAGCGGCAGGCCAAGAAGGGTGCGGCGGCGGATCACGCCCGTCTCATGCCAGCCGCACCGCCGGGGTGCAACGCGCGGCAAAAGCCGCTATCGCCGCGCGAATGCAGCGCCCCGATCCCGTCGAACCCTTCCATGCCATTGCCCTGTCGCGCCTGGCCCGGCGGCTGGAGGCCGATGGCCAGCACATCATCCACATGGAGTTTGGCCAGCCCTCCACCGGGGCGCCGGCCGCCGCCATCGCCCGCGCCGCCGACGTGCTGGCCAGCGACCCAGGCAGCTATTGGGAATCGGAACCGCTCAAGGCCCGCATCGCGCAGCTCTATGCCGATCGGCATGGCCTGGCGGTGGCGGCGGAGCGCATCATCCTCACCTGCGGCGCCTCGCCGGCGCTGGTGCTGGCGCTGAGCGCCGCCTTCCGGCCCGGCGACCGCATCGCCATGGCCCGGCCTGGCTATGTCGCCTATCGCAACAATGTGCGGGCGCTGGGCATGGTGCCGGTGGAAATCGCCTGCGGGCCGGACACCCGCTTCCAGCTCACCGCGGCGCAGCTTGCAGCGCTCGATCCGGCGCCGGCCGGCGTCATCATCGCCAGCCCGGCCAACCCCACCGGAACGGTGATCCCGGCTGATGAGATGGCCGCCATCGCCGCCGTCTGCACCGGCCGCGGCATCCGCATCATCTCGGACGAGATCTACCATGGCCTCAGCTATACCGGCCCTGTGGCAAGCGCCCTCGAACACGCGCCCGATGCCCTGGTGGTGAACAGCTTTTCCAAATATTTCAGCATGGTGGGCTGGCGGCTGGGCTGGCTGGTGGCACCCGATGACCTGTTGGACGCGGCCCGCGCGCGGATGGGCAATTTGTTCCTCACCGCGCCCACCCTGTCCCAGCATGCCGGGCTGGTGGCGATGGACTGCACCGCCGAGCTGGAAACCCATGTCGCCCGCTATGCCGCCAACCGGCAGTTGATGCTCGATGCGCTGCCGGCCCTGGGGCTGGCCCGGATCGCGCCGCCGGATGGCGCCTTCTACATCTGGGCCGATGTCGGCCATCTCACCGACGATGCCATGGGGCTGGCCGAAGCGCTGCTGCGCGACACTGGTGTCGCCACCGCGCCGGGCATCGATTTCGATCCGGTCGACGGCCGCCACTTCCTGCGCTTCAGCTTCGCCGTCGACACGCCGCTGATCGAAGCCGCGCTGGACCGCATCACGCCCTGGTTCCAGTCGCGTGCCTGAACCTAGGCCGCGACCACCCGGCGGTTGGCCATGGCCCGGAAGAATAGCAAGCTGGTGACGCCGACGAAGAACAGCGAGACGAGGAACGGTGCGCCGGGCTGATAGACGGGCGCCTCAGGGGCAGAGAAGCGAGCGAACACCGTGGTCATCAACGGCGGGCCGATGATCGCCGAGAGGCTCTGAAGCGAGGCCACTGCGCCCTGCAGTTCGCCTTGTTCGGATGGCGGCATCTCGGCCGACATCAGGCCCTGCAGGCAGGGAAACACCAGGCCCTGCAGCGCCGAGACGGTGATGCCGAGATAGACCATCCAGCCGACATCGGCCATTGCATAGGTGGAATAGCCGGCGACCGCCGATAAGAGGCCGAACTGGATGATGCGGCGCTGGCCGAAGCGCGGGATCAGCCGGCGGCCAACGACACCCTGTATGAAGGCGCCGGACAGGCCCACCGCGGCGAGGCTCCAGCCCACCTGTTCAGCGCTCCAGCCATAGCGCAGCTGGCCGTGATAGGACCAGATCGAATAGAGCGACTGGTAGGACAGGGTCCACACGAACACCGTGGCGCCCAGCATCAGCACCACCGGGTGCGCCGATCGCAACCGCATGAGCGCGCCCACCGGATTGGCCCGGCGCCATTGGAACGGCCGCCGCTGCGCCGGCGGCAGCGATTCGGGCAGCACGATGAGGCCATAGAGGAAATTGGCCATGGCGAGCCCCGCCGACAGCAGGAACGGCACCTCGTCCCCGAAGCGCGCCACCAGGCCACCCAGCGCCGGGCCGATAATGAAGCCGAAGCCGAAGGCCATGCCGATGATGCCGAAATTGGCGCCGCGCTTATCGGCCGGGGTCACATCCGCGATATAGGCATAGGCGGTGGGAAAGGTCGCCCCGGTGATGCCGGCCACGGCGCGCGCTGCCACCAGCCAGGCCAGGGTGGGGGCAAAGGCCATCACCAGATAATCAAGGCTGAAGGCCAGCATGCTGGCCAGCAGCACCGGGCGGCGGCCGAACCGATCCGAAAGCCCACCGATCACCGGTCCCATCAGGAACTGGATGCCGGCATAGAGGAAGGCGATCCAGCCCGAGATCTCGGCGGCGTGGGCTAGCGTTCGGCCCGACAGCTTGACGATCAGCTGCGGGAACACCGGGATGACGATGCCGAAGCCGATGGCATCGATCAGCACCGTCACGAAGATGAAGGCCAGCGCGCGGTTCACGCCGGTCCCTGCTCCCATCCCTGTCGCTTGCCCCGCATCATGGCGGGCTGGTTAGCGGCTTTTGCCGGCCGCGCCTATGCTCACGTGGCCGGGGTTGCGCGGGTGCGGCAAAATGTGTTTTGGGTGGAGTCCAAGGAGACGCGTGCCCGTGTCACTGCTCAAGACGATCTTCACCTGGTGGAACGGCCCCGGCCTCGGCACGCGGCTGTTCACCGCCCGCCATGGCGAGGAAGTGGGCCGCGATGGCGCCGGCAACATCTATTACCGGTCTGGCCGGGGCGCCGCCGAACGGCGCTGGGTGATCTACAATGGCGAGCCCGAAGCCACGCGCATCCCGCCGGAATGGCATTTGTGGATGCACCGCAGCACGGACGAACCGCCGTCGGCGCGGCCGCTCACGACGCGTGTCTGGGAACGGCCGTGGACCCCAAACGCCACCGGCACGGCGTTGGCCCACCGCCCAGCCGGCGCGCTTTTGGCTGGCGGGCAGCGCGCGGCCGCCACCGGCGATTACGAGGCCTGGTTGCCCGACACGCCAGCCGGCGATTGACCATATGACTGACAGCATCAGGGACAATCTGGCCGAAGCCGCCATCGGCCTTGCCGTGGTGGCGGCGGCAGTGGGCTTCGTGGCCTTTGCCTGGGCGCGCACCGGCGCCGGCGAGGGCCAGGGCGGCACCAGCCTTGTCGCGCGCTTTCCCAACATCGCTGGCGTCACGCTGGGCACCGATGTCCGGCTGGCCGGCGTGAAGGTGGGCCGCGTCACCGCTGTTTCCCTCGACCCCGGCAGCTACCAGGCGGTGTTGAACCTGTCGGTCGACCCGGGGCTGAAGCTGCCGGTCGACAGCTCGGCGGCGATCACGTCCGAAGGCCTGTTGGGCGGCAACTATATCGCACTGACCCCGGGCGCCGAGGCCGACATGCTGAAGGATGGCGGCGAGATCATCGAAACCTCGGGCGCGCCCGACCTGTTGGGGCTGATCGGCAGCGTGGTGAACCGCTCTGGCGGCGACGCGCCCGCGGCTCCGGCGGCGGCAGCCGAAACCGGCAATGCCGCGCCGCGCTGAGGCCGCCG
>NZ_WMHO01000242.1 GCF_010994245.1 Sandarakinorhabdus rubra | reverse complement strand
GGCCAGCATCACGCCGGCGGCGTCGCTGATCACCGCGCCCACCGGCACCTCGCCGCGCGCGGCGGCGGCGCGGGCTTCGTCGAGGGCCAGGGCCATCGCTTTGGAGGGGGGGAAGACCATGCGCTTGCCTCTAGCGACAAGCAGCGTCGCGGCCTAGTCTGGCGCCATGACCGACATCGTGCACCCCGTCACGCCAGCGGCGCTGGCCATCACCCGCACCACCGCCGAGCAGTACCAGGCGCGCTACCGCCAGAGCCTGGACGATCCCGACGGTTTCTGGCGCGACGAGGTCAGCCGGCTGGACTGGCACAAGGCGCCCAGCATCATGGGCAACTGGCGCTGGGACCCGGTGGACATCAAGTGGTTCGAAGACGGGGTGCTCAATGCCAGCTGGAATTGCCTCGACCGCTGGGCCGACCGTGACCCGGACCGCATCGCCATCATCTGGGAGGCCGATGACCCCAAGGCACCCACTCGCCGCATCAGCTATGCCGAGCTGCGCGAGGAGACCGCCCGCATGGCCAATGCGCTGGTGGCGCTGGGCGTCGAGGCAGGCGACCGCGTCACCATCTACATGCCGATGATCCCGGAAGCGGCGTGTGCCATGCTGGCCTGCGCGCGCATCGGCGCGGTCCATTCGGTGGTGTTCGGCGGCTTTTCCGCCGAGGCGCTGGCCGGCCGGCTGGAGGACGCGCAGAGCCGCTTTCTGATCACCGCCGACGAAGGCCGGCGCGGCGGCAAGCCGATCCCCCTCAAGAAGATCGCCGACGAGGCCTGCGAGAAGGCAGAAGCTGCCGGCGTCAATGTGGAAGCGGTGCTGGTCGTGCAGCACACCGGCGGCATCGTCAGCATGGTGGAGGAGCGTGACCACTGGTGGCACGAGCTGCGCGAAGAAGTGCCGGCCACCTGCACGCCCGAGCCGATGAACGCCGAGAGCCCGCTGTTCATCCTCTACACCTCGGGCTCCACCGGCAAACCCAAGGGCGTGCTGCACACCACCGGCGGCTATCTCTTGTGGGCGAACCTGACGTTCGAGACGGTGTTCGATTACCGGCAAGGCGAGATCTTCTGGTGCACCGCCGATGTCGGCTGGGTCACCGGCCACTCCTATATCGTGTATGGCCCGCTGAGTGCCGGCGCCACCGTGCTGATGTTCGAAGGCGTGCCGAGCTGGCCGGCCAGCGACCGTTTCTGGCAGGTGATCGAGAAGCACCGGGTCAACATCTTCTACACCGCGCCCACCGCCTTGCGGGCCATCATGCGCGACGGCGATGAACCGGTGAACCGCCACGACCTGTCGTCCCTGCGCCTGCTCGGCACGGTGGGCGAACCGATCAATCCGGAGGCCTGGGCCTGGTATCACCGCGTCGTCGGCAAGGGGGCCCTGCCCATCGTCGACACCTGGTGGCAGACGGAGACCGGCGGCGCGCTGATCACGCCGCTGCCCGGCGCGACCCCGCTGAAGCCCGGCAGCGCCACTTGGCCCTTCTATGGCATTGAGCCGGCGCTGGTCGAAGCCGACGGCGCCATCATCCCGTGGGCGCCAGGGCAGGACATCAGCGGCAATCTGGTGCTGCTGCGCTCGTGGCCGGGCCAGGCACGCACGGTGTTCGGCGATCATGAGCGCTTCACCCAGACCTATTTCACCACCTATCGCGGCCGCTATTTCACCGGCGACGGGGCGCGCCGCGATGCCGATGGCTATTGGTGGATCACCGGCCGCGTGGACGACGTGATCAACGTCTCCGGCCATCGCATGGGCACCGCCGAGGTGGAATCCGCGCTGGTCGCCCATGCCGATGTGGCCGAGGCCGCGGTGGTCGGCTTCCCGCACGACATCAAGGGCCAGGGCATCTACGCCTATGTGACGCTGAACGCCGGGGTGGAGGCGTCGGACGCGCTGATCGCGGCGCTGAAGGCCGGGGTGCGTACCGAGATCGGCGGTATCGCAGTGCCCGACCATATCCACCTCACGCCGGCCCTGCCGAAAACCCGCAGCGGCAAGATCATGCGGCGCATCCTGCGGAAGATCGCCGAGAATGATTTTGTCGCGCTGGGCGACACCAGCACGCTGGCCGACCCGGCGGTGGTCGATGCCCTCATCGAAGGGCGGCTGAATCGTTAGAGCGCGCCCCAGCCAGCCAGCAGGGCGGCGGCGCCATCGGCCGCCAGCGTTTCGGGATCGGCCAGATAGGCATCGATGGCCAGCGTGCCGATGCCGTGCACCAGCGCCCACATGATCTGCCCGGCCTGGGCCGGCGTGACGCCGTGCAGCCGCCCGGCGGCGGCCAACTCGCCGAGCATGGCGTGCAGGCTTGCACTTGGCCGTGCTGCTGCCACCGCCAGCACGGGATGCGCCGATCGGTCGGCCAGTTCGGGGCTTTTCATCAGCCGGTACAGCTCGGGATGCTCGGCGACGAATCGCACATAGGCGATGGTGCCGGCCACGATGCGCTCGGCGGGATCGCCCGCCACACTGGAGAGGGCCGCCAGCTTGTCGCTGTATAGTTGGTCGAAGCCGGCAGCGGCCACCGCGGCCACCAGCGCCGCCCGGTCCCTGAAGTGATGATAGGGCGCCATCGCCGACACGCCGGCCGCCCGCGCCACCGCCCGCAGCGACAGTGCCGCCGCTCCGTCGCGCTCCACGATGGTGCGGGCAGCGTCGATCAGGGCCGCCTTCAGGTCGCCATCATAGTGCCAGGCCGATTCGGTCTTCACCGCCCTTCCCTAGCTTGACCGCCTGTGCGGCGCAATTTATACGGCGTAAAATTTACACTGTAAGGAGCAGCCATGCAGATTGTGATGACCGGCGCCAGCCGCGGCATTGGGGCCGAGGCCCTGGGCCATATGCAGGCGCTGCCCGGCACACGCATCCTGGTGGGCGCCCGCGCCGGCGCGCCGGTCGGCGTGACCGCGCTGCCGCTCGATCTTGCCAGCCTGGCGAGCGTGCGGCGCTTTGCCGAGGCGGTGATCGAGGCGCTCGCCGGCGCTGGCATCGATGTGCTGGTGCTGAATGCCGGCGGGCAGCGGCCCACCTTGTCCGAACGCTCGGCCGATGGCCATGAACTGACCTTCGCGGCCAACCATCTGGGGCATGTCCTGCTGCTCCACCTGTTGTTGCCGCATCTCGCCGTGGGCGCGCGAATCGTGATCACCAGCAGCGGCACCCACGATCCGGCCGAGCGCAGCGGGGTGCCGCCGCCCCGCCATGCCAATGCCCGCTGGCTGGCCGATCCCGAAAGCGATCCGCACCGCGATGCCAACCCCATCACCGGCGGCATGCGGGCCTACAGCGCGTCGAAGCTGTGCAACCTGATGACCGCCCGGCAACTCGCGGCCCGACCGGATCTGGCGGCGCGCGGCATCAGCGTTGTCGCCTATGATCCAGGGCTCACGCCGGGGACCGGGCTGGTACGCCACCAGATGTGGGTGGTGCGTACGCTGGTCTGGCCGCTGCTGCCGCTGTTCGTGCGGCGGTCGCGGCAGATGAACACCCTGGCCGATGCCGGGCGCCACCTCGCCCTGCTCGCCACCGCGCTGCGGCCGCCGGCCGGCCAGGTCTATGCCTCGTTGCGCAAGGGGCGGCTGGGCTGGCCGGAGCCTTCGCTGTTGGCGCGG
>NZ_WMHO01000241.1 GCF_010994245.1 Sandarakinorhabdus rubra | reverse complement strand
GTGACGGCGACCGTGGCCGCGATCGCGGTCCGCGCCGCGACGGCGACCGGGGTCCGCGCCGTGACGACCGTGGTGGCGACCGCGGTGGTGATCGGGGCGAACGCCGTCCGCGCAGCGAAGGTGAGGGCGGCGACCCCGGCCTGCCCAGCTTCCTGACCGGCAACGACGACTGACGCCGTTCGCCATCAGGGCCAGACAGAATGGGCCGCGCTTCCCCCGGGGAGCGCGGCCCTTTTCCTGCCCAGCCAGCCTGTCACTCGCGATACAGGCGCAAGCCCGCCGCCGGCAGCCCGAACGTGCGCCGGAAGGTCCGGCTGAAATGGGCGGAATCGGCAAAGCCGGCTTCATGGGCGGCTTCGGTCAACGACCGGCCATCTGCATAGAGCGCCACGGCACGTTCCAGCCTGAGCCAGAGCACGTAGGTCTTGAACGGCAGCCCCGTGGCTTCGACGAACAGATGGCGCGCGCGGCTGGTGGAGAGGTGCACGGCTGCAGCGGCCGCCGGCAATGACAGCCTGTCCTCAAGATTGTGCCGGGCAAAATCGATCATCCGCAGCACCCGGGAATCCGTTGGCGCCAGGCTGGCAGCGGCCGGCAACTGCGCCAGCAACCTGCGCCCCAGCGCCAGCATCTCGGGCCGGGGGCACCCACGCTCCAGGCAGGAGCGCAGTTCATCCGCCGCTGCTGCCAAGGGGCCATCGTGCAGCTGGGCCCAGGGCGCATCTGCCGGCAAGGCAGCGCGCAGCGCTTGGCCAACCAGACTTTCGGGGGCGACGAACAGGAAGGCCACCGCCCCGTTAGCGCGGAAGCTGTGCCGCGTGTCCGATCCCACGATGGCCACTGGCCCAGCCAGCGTGGCGGCGGACAGGCCAATCTCGAAGCTGCCCTTCAGGCAGATGCTGATCTGGATGGCATGGTGGGAATGCGGCTGCAGCTCGGCATTGGTGGGCGCACCTTCCAGGACCCACAGGCTGGCCCCCTCCCACAGGATGATCCGCCCTCGGCCCAGAATCGAAATGGTTCCGCCTCCTGCATCGGATGTCTGCTGCTTCGGCCGGTGTGCGCGCCACCATGCCCGGAAAGATCAGCCCCTTCGTTCAATTCCTGCCCTCGATTGCAGGATAATCCAGCCACTCCACCAACCCAAGCACTGGAGACAAGAAATGACCAAGACCTGCACCTGCAATCCCTGCACCTGCACCCCCACCTGCAATTGCACCGCAACGCCCAAGGCCTGCAAGTGCGGCCCGTCGTGCACGTGCGGCCCCGCCTGCAACTGCGGCGCTGATTGCAACTGCCCGAAATGAAGGCTCGGCGGCGGCGCCTGCACGGCCGGCCACGGTCGGCCTCAGGCGCCGCCACACCCGCTATCGGGAAAGGCAAACGCCCATGAGCATGCTGATCGGAACCCTGCTCGCGCTGGCCGTCTGCGCCATGACGCGCCTGGCCGGCCTGGATCGCGACCGCGCGCTCTATCCGGTCATCCTGATCGTGATCGCATCCTATTATTGCCTGTTTGCGGTCATGGCCGGTTCCAGCACGGCCCTGTGGTCCGACGCAGGCATCGCCTTGCTGTTCACCGTGGCCGCCATCATCGGCTTCAGGCGCAGCCCGTGGCTGATCGCCGCCGCGCTGGCCGCCCATGGCGTGATGGACCTGTTCCACCACCAGCTGGTGGCAAACGCCGGCGTCCCGCCCTGGTGGCCGGGCTTCTGCAGCGCCTTCGACATCACGGCCGCCATCTGGTTTGGCATAAGCCTTGCGATGGACTGCCGCAGCGCCCGCTTGGCGCCCGCCAGCGCCGGCGAATGAATCGTCGCGTCAGAAGCGGAAGCGCAGGCCCACGATCCCGGCCGTGGTATCCCCGAACGGGAAGCTGACCGTCTGGATGACGGACAGGTCGATGGCCACGGCCTTGCTGGCGTTCAACGACAGGCTGGCGCCCAGCTCGCCCCAGCTGCCACCCTCGTTCGGGATATCGGCAAAGCGCGGCGTGTTGGCGCCGGGACGGTTCACGAAGCCGACCTGCCCCACCGCGGCGATGTTGCTGGCGGTGCTGACCGCTGCCGATAGGCCGATGCTGCCGCCATCGTTCGCAAACAGATGGGCGAGGCTGACGCCCGCGCTGCCGGTGATGCCGTCGCTCGACTGGCGCTGGCTGCCGATCACGCCGCCGCCGGGGCCGGTGAGCGCCGCTGCAAAGTCGATGTTGTTGTAATCGGCGCCCACGAAGGGCGTGAGGAACAGGCGCTCCGACAGCGCGAGGTCATAGCTGATCGAGCCGCCGACCCCGAAGATGCTGCCCGAACGATCAACCGTGATCGCCTGCCCGCCCGGGCCGCGCAGGGCCGCGCCGTCAAAGCTGCGTCGCCCGGCCGAGACATAGGCATCCAGCCCCAGGTTGCCCACATAGGTCCCGGCCGAGAGCGTGCCGATCCAGGTGTCGGCCGGGATGGTGGCGCCGCGAGCATCGCCGCTGCCCACCCAGGTGCCTTCCAGCTTCACCCAGCTGCTGCCGAAATCGCGCCTGAGGCCCAAGCCCACGAACGGCTGATCGGCCTGGGCCTGGATGGCAGTGATGCCGCCGCTGGCGGACAGGGTCCAGGGTCGGCTGTCGTCAGCGGCATTCGCCTGGGCCAGGGCCGGCGCTGCCGCCAGCGCAAGCAACGCCACCATTACACGCTTCACCATCACGTCAGTCCCCCTCGCATTTTGCCGGTCATTCCCTGTCTCAACGCATAAGCCCCGGCCACTCCTTCGCGGTTCCTCAAGATTTTTCTGGCAGGGCCGCGAAGGAGTGGCGGCACCCCTCGCGTTGAAGGGGATGAAGGGAAGCGCGCGTGCTGATGCAGAGGCTGGCAGACGCCGGCCACAGTGATGACGAGCTGATGGCGCTGTGCGCCAGCGGTGACGCGCGCGCCTTTCGCTGCCTGTTCGATCGCCACGGCCAGTCGGCGTGGCGGCTGGCCTGGCGGCTGACCGGCGACGCGGTGGAGGCCGAGGACCTGGTGCAGGAGGGCTTTGCCCGGCTGTGGAAACAGGCCGGCCATTGGCAGGGCGGCCAGGCCAAGGGTGGCACGGGCGCCGGTGCCTTCCTGCAACGCGCGATCACCAACCTGGCCATCGATCGCAGTCGCCGCAAGCGGCCCGACACGATGGCCGATCTGCCGGAAGGCGCCGACCCGGCGCCGCTGGCCGACGCGCTGCTGGAAAGCGCTGACCTTTCGGCGCGCATCCAGGCCTCTCTGGCCAGCCTGCCCGACCGGCAGCGGGCCGCGATCGTGCTGACCTATTGGGAAGGATTGACCGGGCCGATGGCCGCCGACGTGATGGACCTGAGCCCGAAGGCCTTTGAATCGCTGCTGGTGCGCGCCCGCTCCGCACTGAAATCGGTGCTGGCGGCCGCGGGCATCGATACAAGCCTGTTGCCGGGAGACGCCGCATGAACATGCCCGCCCTCACCGATGCCGATCTGGCCCGCCTGCTGGGTGCTGCCAGCGCCGTGCCCGCCATGTCGGCCGGCCTGGCCGACCGGATCATGATGGCCGCCATGCCGGCGGAGCCAACCCAGATTACGGCACTGCCGCCGGTCACCGCGCTCCGGCACTCCAACGCGGGCCGCCGCTGGCTGCGCGCCGGGCTCGCAACGGTGGCCGGGCTGGGGTTGGCCACCGCGGTGGCCGCCGGCCTCGCCCGCAC
>NZ_WMHO01000240.1 GCF_010994245.1 Sandarakinorhabdus rubra | reverse complement strand
GCGACACGCGCCGCAGCACGAACGGCAGCGCCAGCGTGGCGACAGTTCCAACCGGGCCCAGCCCTGCGCCGGCAACCCGGCCGGCCAGCTGCCGGGTGGCAGCGCCGGCAACGGCCCGAAGGGCGAGACTGGTGAGCGGATTGGCCATGAGTCGGTTCCTTTGCCCCGTGAGTATAGCACAGGTTGGCAGCGCTCAGGGGTTCAGCTTCACCGCGCTGGTGGCGCCCGACAGTACGTCCATCGCCGTCACCCAGGTGGTGCCGGCCGGCACGGTGCCGGCAAAGCGCCCCGTCTGGCCGGCAAAGCTGAGCGGCACGGCCTTCCCGTCCGCCCAGGCCAGCACACGGAAGCGCTTTTCGTCCCACAGGCTGCCCGCCGCGATCGGGCAGCCGCACAGCATCGAGACATCGGCCACCACCCGGTCGCCTTCGCGCCGCGCGCTCATGGCAAGGCCCTGCAGCTCCAGCAGCCAGCCATCCCCGGCCAGGCCCTGGCCGGGGATCAGCCAGCGCGTGGTGGTGAGCGTGACGGGCGAAATGCCGGCCTTCATCGGCCCCGAGATGGTGACACGCACATTGGTGGGCTCTGCAATATCGACGAGGGTGGCGAAGCTGCCGGCGCTTTCATCGGCGATACGCTGGCCACGCGGGGCGCCGTTCATGATGCGCGCCGTGTCCCCGGTGCCGCCCTTCACCAGCCCCTTGCCCAGCGACTTGCCGGTGGTGGCATCGGCGAGTTCGACCTGAACCCCGCCCATGCCGTCACCGATGAACTTGGCGCCCTGGCTGAGAACACGCACCACCACAGGAGTGGGCAGTGCAATCGCCGGCGTGGCCGCAATCAGTGCGGCGGCCATCGCGGCAGACCGGTTCAGGCGCTTCATCGTCATTCTCCCTTCAGGCGGGCAGCGAGGGTGTCGGCGGCGGCCCGCATTTCGGCATCACGGTGGCCCAGCCGCTGGGCAGTGATGGCCTTCACATTCGCGACAATGTCGGGCCGGGCGGTGGCCGGGGTCCCGCCATCCTGGCTGTCCGGATCATATTCCAGCGCCAGGCGGATGGTGGCAGCCACATCGGCGCCGTGCAGATGCTCCATCACCCGGAACGCAAAATCGATGCCGCTGGTGACCCCGCCGGCCGTGATGATGTTACCGTCGAACACCGTGCGTTCGGCCACGAACTCGGCGCCGAACAGCGGCAGATAATGGCCCCAGGCCCAGTGGCAGCCCGCCCTGCGCCCCCGCAGCAGGCCGGCGGCGGCGAGGATCAGCGACCCGGTGCACACGCTGGTCAGCCACTGGAGGCCCGGCGCCTGCGCCCGCAGCCAGCCCAGCGTGACGTCATCGTTCATCACCGCCGAGCAGCCAAAGCCGCCGGGCACGCACAACAGGTCGAACTGCCCGGCATCGGCCATGGTGACGGTGGGGACCAGCGCCAACCGGCAATCGCTCATCACCGGATCCATGGTGGCCGCGATATAGTCGACAGTAGCGCCCGGCATGCGGCTCAGAACCTGGGCCGGCCCGGTCATGTCGAGCTGGGTCAGTTGATCGTAGAGCAGGAATCCGATGCGCATGGGTGGGCGCCTCCTTCGCGCCACTTCATAGCCGCGCGGCTGCCGCTTCGCCAGCGATGCCGCAGCGCAGCACGCCGATTGCGGCCCCGGGGGCCCTGTGCTAATCGGCGCCCGCTGAGCAACAGGCGGGCATAATTGCATGTCGAACGAGGCGGCGTCTCCGGCAACGGACGCTCATGCCGATCACGGGCAACAGTCCACGCTCAGGCTGGCGCTGGGCGCCGTGGGCGTGGTGTTCGGCGACATCGGCACCAGCCCGCTCTATGCCTTCAAGGAAACCTTCACGGGCCACCACCCGCTAAGCGTCGGGCCAGACAACATCATCGGTGTCATCTCGCTGATCTTCTGGACGATGATGATGGTGGTGACGGTGAAATATGTCTCCGTCATCATGCGGGCCGACAATCGCGGCGAGGGCGGGTCGCTTGCCCTGCTGGCGCTGATCACGCGCCTGTCGCCGGGCGGCACGCGCTCCGCCCAGCTGGTGCTGTTGGGGGTGCTGGCCACGGCGCTGTTCTTTGGCGATGCCATCATCACGCCGGCGATGTCGGTGCTGTCGGCGGTGGAGGGCCTGACCGTGGTGGAGGCACGGATGGCCCCCATGGTGGTGCCGATCGCAATCAGCATCCTGTTGGGCCTGTTCCTGTTCCAGAGCCGCGGCACCCAGAAGGTTGGCGCCATCTTCGGTCCGGTGGTGCTGGTCTACTTTGCCACGCTCGCGGTGCTTGGCGTCGTCAACATCATGGCCAATCCGGCGATCCTGTGGGCGCTGAACCCGGTGCATGCCGGGCAATTCTTCGCGTCGGCACCGCTGGCGGCCTTCCTGGCGCTGGGCAGCGTGGTGCTGGCCGTCACCGGGGCCGAAGCGCTCTATGCCGACATGGGGCATTTTGGCCGCAAGCCCATCCGCCTCGCCTGGTTCACGCTGGTGCTGCCGGCGCTGATGATCAACTATCTGGGCCAGGGCGCGCTGCTGATCGCCAATCCGGCCGCGGCGGCCAATCCCTTCTTCCTGATGGCACCGGAATGGGCGCGGCTGCCGCTGGTGGTGCTGGCCACGCTGGCCACCATCATTGCCAGCCAGGCGGTGATCTCGGGCGCCTTTTCGGTCACCATGCAGGCCATCCAGCTCGGCTTCCTGCCGCGCATGAAGATCGTCCACACCTCGGCCTCGGCCTTCGGGCAGATCTATATCCCGGCGGTGAACTGGGCGCTGCTGGTGCTGGTGATGTTCCTGGTGCTGGGCTTCCAGTCGTCCTCCAACCTGGCGGCGGCCTATGGCATCGCGGTGACCGGCACGATGTTGATCGACACGGTGCTGGTCGGCGTGCTGGTGCTCACCATCTGGCGCTGGCCGATGTGGTGGGCGGGGCCACTGCTGGCGCTGTTCCTGTTGGTGGACCTGGCCTATTTCGCCTCCAACCTCACCAAGGTTCCGGATGGCGGCTGGTTCCCGCTGGTGATCGGCATCATCGGCTTCACCGGGCTCACCACCTGGTCACGCGGGCGGGCGCTGATGCAGGAACGCCTGCGCGAATCGGTGATGCCGATCGAGCTGTTCATCAAGTCCGCCGCGAAGGCTGCCACGCGCGTGCCGGGCACAGCGGTGTTCATGACCACCTCCCCCACCGGGGTGCCGCCGGCGCTGATCCACAACCTCAAGCACAACAAGATCCTGCACGAGCGCATCATGCTGCTGACCGTGGCGATCGACCAGGTGCCCTTTGTCTCCGACGAGGACCGGGTGGGCGTGCGCGAACTGGGCAACGGCTTCTACCGCATCCTCATCCGCTATGGCTTCATGCAGGAGATCGACATCCCGGCCGTGCTGCGCACCGTCGAGAACTGCGGCCCGCGCGTGAAGATGATGGAAACCAGCTTCTTCCTGTCGCGCCAGACGTTGCTGGCCAGCGACCGGCCCGGCATGGCGATCTGGCGCGAACATCTGTTCAGCTGGATGATGCGCAACGCCGAAAGCGCCATGGACTTCTTCAAGCTGCCCACCAACCGGGTGGTGGAGCTGGGGTCTCAGGTGGAGATCTAGCGCAGCGCGGCCAGTGCGCATGGCGCAGCCAAGCGCACGGACTCGCGCAAGCGCGGCCGGCGGGGCGGCGCGCGCACCGG
>NZ_WMHO01000024.1 GCF_010994245.1 Sandarakinorhabdus rubra | reverse complement strand
CGCGCCACGCCGGCCAGCCGCAGCGCCTGTGCGGCGGCGCCGTCCGGGACGCCAGCGCTGAGCAGATCGGCGTCATCAAGGCTGGTGAGCACGGTGACCGCAACGACCTTCGTTGCTGCTGGTGCTGCCGCGCGGGCCGCGGCCAGCATGGCGTGGCCACCTGCGGCATGCACGGTGATGATCGCCGGCGCCAGCGGCGCCAGACTGTGGACGGCGCCGGCCACGGTGTTCGGAATGTCGTGCAATTTCAGGTCGAGGAAAAGCGGCAGGGCCTGCCCCTCCATCACCGCAGCGATGCCCGCCGGGCCGTGCGCGCAGAAGAACTCCAGCCCCAGCTTGATGCCGCCGACATGCGGCGCCACCGCCGCGACGAGGCGGCGCGCTGCGGCGACATCGGGCGTGTCGAGCGCCACGAACACGGGATTGGTCATGACCGGTCAGCTCTGCGTCGCGGCCGAAACGGCTGGTGCCACCTCGGTACGTTCGCCGCGCGGCAGGGGTGCACGGCGCGGCGCCAGCGGGCGCACCGCCATCCACGCCCAGGTTGGGATGACCCCGGCCAGGAAGGCGAGGCCCAACAGCAACGGCAACGGCACGGCGCGGACCGAACCATCGGGCAGGATGAAATCCACCGGGGTCCAGTTCGACACTGCCAGCAGCAGGAAGCCGAACGCCAGCGCCACGAGCAGGACCCATCGGACAATCGCCATGGTGCGACCCTTCACAATTCTCCGTCCACCGGGCTGATACCAGCTTCGGCCAGCCCTGCCATCAGCTTTTCGGCCACGAGAGCCAGCTGATCGGGATCGGTGGAGCGGATGACGAAGTTGGCGCCCGTCCGCCCCTCGCGCCAGAAGGGATAGCTGCCGATCTGAACGCCGGGATTGTCCTTCTCGGTGCGCTTCAGGATGTCGGCGGCGCGGCTTTCCTGGGTCCAGGCCGCCACCGTGCGCGACAATACCGGGGCGCCGCCCTCCAGCTGCCCGTCCAGCGCCGCCAGCATGCCCTGCGTGATCATCGGCACGCCGGCCATGATGAAGATGTTCTCGACGCGAATGCCCGGCGCCTTGGTCCGCGGGTTCTCGATCAGGCTGGCGCCGGCCGGGGTGCGCGCCATCCTGAGGCGCGCGTCGGTCAGCTGATCGCCATAATGATCGGCCAGGATGGCGCGCGCATCCGGATGGACGATCACGTCGCGCCCCAGCGCGGCGGCGATGGCATCCACGGTGATGTCATCATGCGTCGGGCCGATGCCGCCGGTGGTGAACAGATAGTCGTGCTTCACGCGCAGGCTGTTCACCGCTTCGGCGATGGCGTCCATGTCGTCGGACACCACGCGCACTTCCTTGAGGCGGATGCCCTGCACCCCAAGCCACTTGGCCAGATAGGCCAGGTTGGCATCCTGCGTGCGGCCCGACAGGATTTCATCGCCGATGATGACAAGGGCGGCGGTGTAGATGCGGTCGCTGATGAGGTCGCTCATGGGGCTGCCCATAGCGAAGCCGCGCGCTGCTGGCCATCATGGACTTTGCCGCAACTTGTGCCTATGTGCCGGGCATGACCCAGCCGCTCTATACCACGGTGATGGACCCGCAGGAGGGGCAGCTGCGCCTGCACGGGCCCGCCGCGTTCGAGGCCATGCGCCGGGCCGGCCAGCTCGCCGCCGAAGTGCTCGATCACCTGACCCCGCACGTGCTGCCGGAGGTGGCGACCATCGATCTCGACACGATGGCGTGGGAGTATGTGCGCGCTGCCGGCGCCAGTTCGGCCACCGTCTTCTATCGCGGCTTTTCGCATTCGCTGTGCATCAGCGTCAATCACGTGGTGTGCCACGGCATCCCGGGGCCGAAGAAGCTGAAGAGCGGCGACATCGTCAACATCGACGTGACCGTGGTGGTCGACGGCTGGTATGGCGACACCAGCCGCATGTTCCTGGTGGGCGACGTGCCCTTGAAGGCCCGGCGCCTCGTCGAGGTGACGCACGAGTGCCTGATGCTGGGCATCGCGGCGGCCAAGCCGGGCAACACGCTGGGCGATGTCGGCCACGCCATCCAGACCCATGCCGAACAGAACCGCATGAGCGTGGTCCGGGATTTCTGCGGCCACGGGCTGGGCCAGGATTTCCACACCGCGCCCAACGTGGTGCACATCGGTCGGCCGGGGCGCGGCGTGGTACTGCGGCCGGGCATGTTCTTCACCATCGAGCCGATGATCAACGCCGGCGGCCCGGCGGTGAAGCTGCTCGATGATGGCTGGACGGCGGTGACCCGTGACCGCAGCCTGTCGGCCCAGTTCGAGCACAGCATCGGGATCACCGAGACGGGCGCCGAGATCTTCACGGCCTCGCCCAAGGGCTGGCACGCGCCGCCCTATCTTTAACGGCGGCGGCTTGTCGGCTTCTTCGGCGCCGCCTTTGGCACCGGGTTCGGCGGCAGCGGGATCACCCGGCGCACGGTGGTGATCGGCACCGGCGTCTCGATCATCTGCCCCTTCATGGCGCCCTCCCCCTTGGTGAGCGACAGCGGCACGTTGAGGATGCGGCGCACCACGTCCATCCCCTCGATGACGCGGCCGAAGACGGCATAGCCCAGGTTGTCGCCAGCGGCGGCCGGATCGGCATCCAGCGCCTTGAGGTTGCCGAGGATGATGAAGAACTGCGCCTGCGCCGTGCCCGGCGCCCCGCGCGCCAGGCTGATGGCGCCTTCATCATGGGTGAGGCCGGTGGTCGTCGTCGGCTCATGCGCCACGGGCGGCAGCAGTTTGCGCCCGTCCTGGATGCCGCCCTGGACCAGCCCGATGCTGCCATCCGGCGTGACCTTGTAGGCGCGGTAGAAGGCGGCGCCATCGAGCCGCTTTTCATCGACGTGGCGGAGGATATAGCCGGCCGTCACCGGCGCCCGGGTGGTGTCGAGCGCGATGACGATGCGGCCCTCGCCCGTTTCCATCACAACATCGACCGTGGCGGGCGCGGCGGGTGGCGCTGGTGGCGTCTCCTGCGCGGCGGCCGGCAGAGCGAACAGCACCAGGCTGACAAGAAGAGTGCGGCGAATCATGCCCTCACATTAGCGCCTCTGTCGCCGCCGCGAGCCATCATTGTCGGTCACGCAGAATTTCTTCTTCGTGCGCACCGGCGGGGATAGGCGATGACAGGCCTTGAAGGAGCGTCCCATGACCCAGATCCGCAACGAAGTGACCGCCGCCAACCAGGCCTATGCCGCCGATTTCGGGGACAAGGGCAATCTCGCCCTGCCGCCGGCGCGCGGCTTTGCCATCCTCACCTGCATGGATGCCCGGCTCGATCCGGCCAAATATGCCGGGCTGGCCGAAGGCGATGCGCACGTGATCCGCAACGCCGGCGGCCGCGCCAGCGACGATGCCATTCGCTCGCTGGTCATCTCCCACAAGCTGCTGGGCACGCGCGAATGGTTCGTCATCCACCACACCGATTGCGGGATGGAATTGTTCGACGGGCCGACCATGGCAACGCTGCTGGAAACCAGCCGCGCCACCGCCAGCTTCGACGGCAAGACCTGGACGAACCCGCAAAGCGAAGGCGGCAGCACCGAAGGCTGGCATGTCGCCTGGCTGACCTTCCGCGATCTTGCCCAGAGCGTGCGGGACGACGTGGCGCGCATCCGCAATCACCCGCTCACGCCGGACACTATCCCCGTGCACGGCTTCATCTATGACGTGAAGACCGGCCGCCTGCTGCCGGTGGACTGACGCGCTTCACGCAGCGAAAGCCGATGTGGGTGGTGGCGGTGTCGATCATCTCGGGGTGGCGCGCCGCCGGGCGATAGCGCTGGCAGTGGTTCTCGGCACACAGGTGCGAACCGCCCTTCAGCACCTTGCGGCCGATCTTCACGTGCGGCATGGCCGGATCGAAACTGGCGTGGAGCGTCCCGCCGCGCGGGTTGCGGAGCGTGCAGCAGGCGTCAGGATGGCGCTTGGCAGCCCGCCGCGGCCGCTCCTCCCACCAGTCCGCCGTCCATTCCCAGACATTGCCGATCATGTCGTAGAGACCATGGCCATTGGGCGGAAAGCGCCCCACTGGCGTCGTGCCAGCCCGACCGTGATGGTCGTGGGGAAAGACACCCTGCCAGATATTGGCCATCTGGCGGCCGCCGGGGGCAAGTTCATCGCCCCAGGCATAGCGCATCCCCTCCAATCCACCGCGCGCGGCACATTCATGCTCGGCCTCGGTGGGCAACGCCTTGCCGGCCCAGCGCGCATAGGCCGCCGCATCGGCCCAGGCCACCTGCACCACCGGATGATCCATCAGGCCCAACGCCTCGATGTCCGGCCCCGGCCCCTGTGGATGGCGCCAGTCGGCCCCGGGCACGAAGCGCCACCACAGATCGGGCCGGTCGAGCGGCACCGGGCCGGCGGGCGGGGTGAACACCAGCGATCCCGGCACCGCCAGTTCGGGCGGCATGCCGGGATACTGGCGCGGATCGGGCGCCACCTCGGCCACGGTGACATGGCCGGTCGCGGCCACGAAGCGGGCGAACTGCCGGTTGGTCACCGGCGTTTCGTCGATGAAGAACGGGTCGAGCGCGACCCGGCGCAGCGGCGCCTCCTCGGGATAGCCATCCATTGCACCCATGGTGAAGGCACCGCCCGGGATCAGGCGCATGCCGGAAGGTGTGGCTCCTTGCACGTTCACCGCCGCCGGCATCCCCACCTCTCCCCTTCCGGTCACCTGAGCCCCTTGCAGCGGCCGGGTCCCAGGCCGCCGTGCGCCACCTGGCAGCAGCATAGCCGGACTTGGCCGTCATGGCATCGCCTCGCGGCGCGCGTAGTCGGTCAGAGTCTGGCCATCCTGTTGATACGACCGGAGCGCGCGGCGGGACCAGCGACGGCAGCGCCATTGCAGCAGAATCATTTGACAAGCGCGCTTGGATTCTACTATGCGAAATTATTTTCGATAATCGAACTATTCGGGGGAGGATCTGGGGATGTGGCCATTGCAGCCGGGGTATGACTACCCGCGCAACCAATGGTACGTCGCCGGCTGGAGCCACGAACTCAACAACCAGACCCCGGTGGAACGCTGGATCCTGGGGGAGCCAGTCGCGCTCTACCGCGACGAGGCCGGCACGCCGATCGCGCTGGAGGGCCGCTGCCCGCACCGCAACTATCCGCTGGCGCGCAGCATCATCCGCGGCAACGCGCTGGAGTGCGGCTATCACGGCTTCACCTTCGGCCCCGATGGCGCTTGCGTCCGCATCCCCAGCCAGGTGACCATCCCGGCGGTGTGCCGGGTCAAGGCCTTCCCGCTGGTGGAGAAATGGCAGTGGCTGTGGATCTGGATGGGCGATCCCGCCCTGGCCGATCCGGCGATGATCCCCGATCACGACGAGATGAAGATCACCAGCCCCGGCTGGCTGGCGGTGGCGGCGCTGGACCGCGTGCTGGAATGCCGGCCGCAGCTGCTGCACGAAAATCTCACCGACATCTCGCACCTCTCCTTCCTGCACGCCGCCACCATCGGCACCGAGGCCGTGGCGGCCACCAAGGTGGAGGTGACGCAGACTGACCGCTATCTGCGCGGCAGCCGCTTCATCCCCGGAGAGACCCTCACCGGCTTCTTTGCCGAGGTGCTGGGCTATGACGGGCCGGTGGAACGGCTGGTGCTGATCGATTTCTATGCCCCGTCCGTCCATGTCGCGCTGGAAAGCTTCAGGAAGCCCGGCGGCGAGGTGATCGGCGAGTTCCGCGTCCACCATGCTGTCACCCCGGCCGGGCCGGACCGCACCAACTATTTCCTCGCCTGGTCACGCAACTTTGCCACCGACAACAGCCAGGTGACCGACATCATGAACACGGTGTTCGAAGGCGTCATCCAGCAGGATGTCGATGCCACCCACGCCATCGAACAGATGATCCGCCGCACGCCCAACCCCACCGAACTGCTGGTGCGGGCCGATGAACACTCGATCAAGGGACGGCGCTGGATCGAGGAACTGATCGCGGCGGAACGCACCGCCTGAACCGACGCGGCCACCAGGAGCCGCAAATCACGACACCACAACAACAGGCCTTGAAGGGGGATCACATGAGGAATTTCTGGCTGGCAGCCACCGCGCTGTCATCGCTGATCGGCAACGCGGCGCTGGCTCAGACGGCAGCAGCAACCGACGAGAGCGAAGAGATCATCGTCACCGCTCAGAAGCGCGCGCAGAATTTGCAGGACGTGCCGATCTCGATCGACGTCACCAACGGCGCGGCGCTGGCCGTGCGGCAGACCGACAACATCAGCAAGCTGTCCACCGTGGTGCCGGGCTTTGAATATGCCCGCTCCCCGTCGGACAGCCCGGGTGTCACCTTCCGCGGCATCGGCACGGCGGCCGGCAATGTCGCCTTCGACAATTCCATCGGCATGTTCGTCGATGGCGCCTTCATGGGCAACGTGCGGCTTTACAACGCCCCCGTGTTTGACGCGCAGCGCGTCGAGCTGATCAAGGGCACGCAGAGCACGCTGCTGGGCAAGAACACCTCGCTGGGCGGCATCTCGATCGTCAACACCCAGCCCGGCGACCGGCTGGAAGGCCGCGTCGAACTGGGCGGCGAGGTGCAGAACGGCGGTTTGCTGGGCGATGGCGCCATCACCGTGCCGGTCAATGACAAGATCAGCATCCGCGTGGCTGGCCGCGTGACCCATGACCGGGGCTGGCTGCTCAACGAAACCACCAACCAGCGTGTGCCGACCGACACCAACTGGGGTGTGCGCGGCATCCTGAAGTTCACCCCCGATGACCAGCTGACCGTGCTGCTGTCGTACCAGCACACCGATCAGAAGCGGGTGGGCAGCGCCAACCAGATCACCGATCTCGGCCTGGCTGGCCTGGGCCTGGGCACCGGGCCGTCCGTTGGTCCCGTCACCTATCGCAGCGGCGTCAAGCAGTCGTTCAGTTCCAGCCCGGAACTGCGCGGCGGCGATGACTATCTGCGCACCACCATTGATATGCCGATCGGCACCATCACCTATGATTTCGATGGTGTGGAGCTGACCTCGATCACGTCGGCGGCCTGGTTCGAGAACATCGGCAACAACGACTTCGACTTCAACAACAAGGACTTCAACCTTTTCCTGCGGTCGGAAAACTACAGCCAGTTCAGCCAGGAACTGCGCCTCGCGTCGACCGGTGACAGCAAGCTGAACTGGATCGTCGGCGGCTTCTTCTTCACGTCCAAGTGGAACATGCTTCAGCGCAGCATCTGGGGCATTCCCGATTTCCCGCCTGGCACCCCGGATGAAGGCCAGCTGTTCAACGGCAGCTACACCAACGATTTCCGCCAGAAGACCGACGCCTTCTCCGCCTTCGGCTCGGTCACGTACGAGGCAACCGACAGGCTCACCGTCAACCTGGGCCTGCGCTACACCCATGAACGCAAGCGGGTTGATTTCGGCCGCACCGCCGTGGCGCCGTTCACCCTGTGGAACACCTTCATCAACGCGCCCTTCCCCTTCCAGCGCCTCGACCGTGCGACCGACGACCTGCTCGCCGGCAATATCTCGGTCCAGTACAAGGCCAGCGAGGACGTGATGCTCTATGCGGCGGCCTCTCGCGGCGGCAAGGCCGGCGGCTATGGCGAGTTCCAGACCGTGCCGTTCGATCCGGGCGTCGGCGCCGGCAATCCCAACCGCGACGCGCGCATCGGCAACGAGCGCGCCAACAGTTATGAAGCCGGCGTCAAGGCGACGCTGTTCGACAACCGGCTCACCCTGAACGCCGCGGCCTTCTGGATCGACGTGTTCGGCCTGCAGCAGCTGCAGTTCACCGCCGCCGGCCTGTTCGTGTCCAGCAACGACCGCGCCCGGTCGCGTGGGGTGGAAGGCAACTGGTCGTGGCGGCTGACCGACGCGCTGACCTGGAGCGGCGGTGTGACCTGGGCCGATGCGGAACAGCTGAACCCC
Source organism: Sandarakinorhabdus rubra (assembly GCF_010994245.1). Lineage (GTDB taxonomy): Bacteria > Pseudomonadota > Alphaproteobacteria > Sphingomonadales > Sphingomonadaceae > Sandarakinorhabdus > Sandarakinorhabdus rubra. Next base: position 9,755 of record NZ_WMHO01000024.1, on the reverse strand, counting down.
AGCCTGCGCCTCACCCAGTCGCCGCGCTTCTCGGGCGCCTCGCGGCTGGATTGGCGGGTGCCCCTGAAGGGCGACACCGCCCTCACCTTCGGCGGCCAGGTCAAGCATCGCAGCAGCAAGTTCAACCAGTTGGGCGAAGGCCTGTTCACGCCCAGCTTCACCACCCTCGCCCTGAATGCCCGGGTCGATGCGCCGGAGGGCTTCTTCCTCAACATCTCGGGTGAGAACATCACCAACGCCAAGGGCGCCGATTTCGGCTTTGCCGGGCCGGATCCGTTTGTTGCCATCTATGAGACGCTGGCACCGCGGCGGACCATCCGTATCTCGCTGGGCAAGACCTTCTGAGTACCGACGGGAGGGCATCCGCCCTCCCGTCGAGCGTGCCCGGCGCGCGCCGGCGCACCCTGACATGACGGCCGCGCTGGCGCGGCCGTCATGCTGGAGCCAGGGTCAGTTGCGGCGCCAGGATCAGTTGCGGCGATAAGTCCCCGGGCGGCAGTTCATCGCCGGCGACGATGCCGGCATTGGCGCCGCCATTGCGGCGCGCCTGTTGCTCAGGCGTGTAGAAGCCATCCAGCTTGCCATAATAACCGTCGATCGAGGCCGACTGGCGATCATAATCGAAGCGGGCAAGCTCATCGCGGCTGAGGGTTGGCGCGTTCTTCAGGCTGGCGCGGCTGATGTTGACGACATAGCCCTTGCGGTCGCTGTCATAGGTCAGGCCGGTCCAGGGCAGCTGGTGATAGCGTTCGCCAATCCCCAGGAAGCCGCCAAACGACATGACGACGAAGCGCACCTGTGGTGAACACCGGGCCGCAGTTCGAACAGACCGGTTGGGATGGCCAGATGTCCTTCACCAGCGGGATCAGCCAGCTCACCGTGGCCTTCACCAATGCGACGTTCAACTTCGATGCCAATGGCGGCTCGGGCAGCGTGATCTCCACCGATCCGTTCAACATGATCGGCTATACGTCGAGCCTGTTCACCCTGCCCGACTTCGATTTCCGCAACTTCTCGCTGGCCTTCACCGGCATCACGCCGCCGTTCACCATTGCCGCCAACGGCTTCGGTTCGGCCTTTGATGCCAACACCGCCGGCTCGTTTGCCGGGTCGGCCTTCATCGAGGGCAATGCCGTGCCGGAACCCGAGACCTGGGCGATGCTGCTGCTGGGCTTTGGCGCGGTGGGAACGATGGCCCGCCGGCGCACCCGAGCGGTGACCGTGGCCGCCTGATCCGGCCTCTGTTTCAGTCCCCCCAGGGCTGGGACGCGATCGCCGGTTCCGGTCCCGCCATCAACGATTGGCGCCACCGGGATCGGCGATCATGACCAGCCTGGCCAGTTCCGGCAGCGATTTGCAGCCGGTGCGGTGCATGATGGCCGCGCGGTGATGCTCCACGGTGCGCTGGCTCAGCTTCAGATCGGCCGCGATATTCTTGCTGGGCTGGCCTTGCAGCACGCGGGCCATCACCTCGCGCTGGCGCGCCGTGAGTGGCGCCAGCCGGGCGGCGGCCGCAGCCCTTTCGGTGCCTGCCTGCCCGGCATCGGCACGGCTGGCCAGCGCCCGCGTGACGCTGCTGATGATCTCCTCGCCATGGGCCGGCTTCTCGATGAAATCCAGCGCGCCGGCCTTCATGGCAGCGACCGCCATGCCGATATCGCCCTGGCCGGTGATCATGATGCTGGGCGGTAGCGTGCCGGCGGCCTGCAGGCTGGACAAGAGATCAAGGCCGCTTTCGCCCGGCAGCAAGGCATCGATCAGCAAACAGCAGTTGCGGTCGCCAGCCCAGTCGGCGCGGAACGCTTCGGCCGAGCCGTGCAGCGCCACCACCAGGCCGGCGTCGCCCAGCGCAGTGCCAAGCTCGCGCAGCACTTCGGGATCATCGTCGATGATGTGGACCAGGCCTGCCACCGGCGGCACATCGTCGTGGGGGCGGACCAGCGCGGCGGCGATCGCGGCATCCAGATCGGCGGCCCGCACCGGTTTGGACAGACGCACGATGTCGTTGGCCGCAAAGCGCGCCAGCGCCTCGATCGAGATGTCGCCGGTCAGCATGATCACCGGCACATGGCGATCATGCTGTTGCCGGATGGCCGCGCGCAACGCGCGGGCCAGTTCCAGGCCATCGCGCCCACTGGCCAGCCGGAAATCCGAGATGATGAGATCGGGCGTGTGCTGGGCCAGCGCCGCCAACGCCTCCACATCGTCGCTGGCGGCCACCACCTCGTGGCCGGCCTCGCGCAGCAATTGCTCCAGCAGTTCGCGCACGCCGGCTTCATCATCGATGATCAGGATGCGGGCGGCGGTGCCGGGCAACGGCGCCTGCGGCAGCGCAGCGATGGCCGGCCCGGCCGGCGCCGCGGCTTCAGACCCCGCCAGCGGCACGGTGATGCTGAACACCGAGCCATGGCCCTGGCCGTCGCCATCGCGCGATCGCACCTCCACCGCGTGGCCCAGCATGTCGCCCAGGCTGCGCACGATCGACAGGCCAAGCCCAAGGCCGCTGCCGCGATCGACGGCCGCCGGACCGAGCTGTTGATAGGGTTCGAAGATCACTCTCTGCTGGTCTTTCGGGATGCCGATGCCGCTGTCCCACACCTCGATGCGAACGGTATTGCCGCGCCGGCGCGCGCCCACCAGCACGCCGCCCTTCACCGTGTATTTCAGCGCGTTGGCCACCAGGTTGCGGAGCATCCCGGCCAGCAGCCGGCGATCGGACACGACATGGCAGCCGGTGCGGACATGGCGCAGCTTCAGCTTGCTGGCCGTCGCCTGCAGCGCCAGGCCCTCCACGATCTCGGCGAGCAGCGGATCGAGCGCGAAGCTGCCCTGCGCGATCTCCACGGCATCGGCCTCGATGCGGTTGATGTCGAGCAGGCCATCGAGCATGGCCGACATGGCTTCGAGCGTCTGCGACTGCCGGACCAGCAGCTGCCGACTGTCCTCGTCAGTGGCCTTGCGGGCCAGCAGTTCCTGCAACAGCACCAGCGATTGCAGCGGCTGGCGAAGATCATGGCTGGCCGCCGCCAGGAAGCGCGACTTGGCCAGGTTGGCCGTCTCGGCCGTATGGCGGGCCTCCTGCATCACCCGCTCGGCCTGCTTGCGGTCGGTGACGTCGGTATAGGTGATGATCACGCCTTCGACATGATTGTCGTGGGCGCGATAGGGTAGCACCTTGCGGCTGAAGCAGATGCCGGTGGGGGTGGCGACTTCCCGGTCAGGCGGCAGCTCCCCGGCTTCAACCGCCGCGATGTCGCTGGCCAGCTGCGGATCGGGGGCCAGCGGCGCCAGGTCGCCGAAGGGGCGGCCGATATCGCCGGGCAGCATGTGGAACAGCACGCGCGTTGCCGGCGTGAAGAAGCGGATATGCTGGTCGAGATCGAGGAAGATGGTGGCGACATTTGTGCTGTAGAGAATGTTCTGCAGATCGTCTGCCATGGTGCGCTGGCGGTCGATGGTTTCCTGCAGCTGGCCGTTCAGGGCCACCAGCTCCTCGTTCAGGGACTGCAGCTCTTCCTGCGAGGTGATCAGCTCCTCATTGGCGCTCTGATATTCCTGGTTGCGCGACACGGTGTCGGCATGAATTGCCAGCCGGTCGGCATCGATGCCATCGGGTTGGCTGTCGGCGCGGGCCAGTTCGACGCGGATGCTGGCCAGTTCAGCCTCCAGCGCCTGCAGGCGCGCCGAAGGCAGGCTGGGCAGCGGCCACGGTGGCTCCCGTGGCGGCCGGCCCTCGGCCACCCAGATCTGGCCCGGTTCGAGCGGAATGGGCGGCAGCGGCTTGCGGCTGGCGTTGCGGCGATACAGATGCGCCGGCCGCGACACCAGGGTGAAGGCCGGCGGCCCGTCTTCGCTCTCCATCACCGTTTCGGCCTTGCCGAGCAGCAGCAGCCCACCGGGCGACAACGCGAAATGGAACAGGCCGATGGCCCGGGCCTGGGCGGCCGGCTGCAGATAGATGAGGAGGTTGCGACACGAGACCAGATCGATCCGCGAGAACGGCGGATCGGTGAGCAGATCGTGGACGGCCAGCACCACGCAGGCCTGCAGGATGGGGCCAACCCGCCAGCCTTCGTCATCGGCGATGAAGAAGCGCTGCAGCCGTTCCCGGCTCACCTCGCGCTCGATCGTGTGTGGGTAGACACCGTGGCGCGCCGTGGCGATGGCATCGGGATCAAGATCGGTGGCAAAGATCTGCAGCTTCAGCCCCGGCCGGTTGCGGGCGATCTCCTCGAGGAACAGCATGGCCAGCGACCAGGCTTCCTCGCCGCTGCTGCAGCCGGCGCACCACAGCCGGATCGGCCGGTTGCCGTCGTGCCGGCGCACCAGATCGGGGATGATCCTTGTGGCCAGCGTGTCGAACACGTCTTCATCGCGGAAGAAGCTGGTGACGTTGATCAACAGGTCGTTGGCCAGCGCCTGCAGCTCCTCGTCATCCTGTTCCAGCCGTTTGACATAGGCGGCCAGCGCCGCGGCGCCGGTGCTGCCCGGATGCGCGGCCATGCGCGCCCGCCGTTCGATGCGGCGCTGCATGGTGCCCGGCTTGTAGCCGCTGAAATCATGGCCGCCCTGCTTCAGCCGTTCCAGCACCGGCGCAATCCAGTCGCTGGCAATCGTGGTCGGCAACGGCAGCGGCAGCCGGTTGCGGCGATCGATGATGGCGGCCCCCATGGCGGCCACCGGCAGGATGGCATCCACGCAGCCGGTGGCAATCGCGGCGGCGGGCATGCTGTCATAGCCGGCTTCCAGCGGATCCTGGGCGATCACATAGCCGCCGGCCTGGTGGACGGCGCGCACCCCGTCGCGGCCATCGGCCCCCTGGCCCGACAGCAGCACCGCCACCACCCTGAGCTGCTGTTCGAGGGCCAGCGACTGCAACAGGAAATCGATCGGCAGGCGCGGGCCTTCGTGGTGCGTGGCAGGCGACAGGCGCAGCACGCCACCGGTCACCGCGACGCGCGCGCCGGCCGGGATCACGTGCAGCCGATCGGGCTGCAGCGCCATGCCGTCGCTGATCTCCACCACCGGAAACGGCGTGGCATCGGCCAGCAGCGCGGGCAGCATCGACAGATGATCGGGATCGAGGTGCTGAACAAGAATATAGGCGATGCCACTGCGCGCCGGCAGGCCAGCGATCAGGCCACGCACCGCGTCGAGGGCGCCGGCGGAACCGCCGATCGCCACAACCATCTGCCGGGATGCCAGGCGGGGCGCCAAGCCGGGTGCTTGCTGCTTGGCTGGCCCGGCAGCGCGCCGAGGACGTTCATCAGTCAGATTTGGACGCCTTGTGGAACGCACAGACACGCACGTTGATCTCTAAGGTAGCAGATGCGCAGCGACCTGTCGCAGCGCAATACGGGCAAGCGCCTACAGTCGCCCGGTCAGCAGCAGCACCAGGCCCACCACCAGCAGCACGCCCAGGAGGCCGCTGGGGAAATAGCCCCAGCCCGAACTGTGACGCCAGGTGGGCAGCGCGCCGACCAGCAGCAACAGCAGGACGATCAGGACAATGGTGCCGATCGACATCGTGGAATCTCCCCCACCCCAAGATCAGGTGCTGGCCGGGCAGCGGGCCGGGCCATCACGGCCCGGCCTGCGGCGTCAGCGCTTGGTCATGTCCTTCAGGTTGTCGGTGGCCTTGCCAACGGCGCTCTGCACCTTGCCTTCGACCTTCTGGACCTTGCCGGACACTTCGAGGCTGCGATCGCCAACGGCGTGGCCAACGGCTTCCTTGGTAGCACCGACGGCCTGTTTGGCGGCGCCGGCGACGCGGTTCTTGTTGATGCTCATGATCGGAATTCCTTGTTCTGCCGGGATGGCAGGGTTCTGCCCCGGCAGCGGGCGTGGAACGCATCCCGCTTTGGGTCCGGCCGGGGCAGAGATTGCAAGTTAGGCGCCGGCCGCGTTTCCCGGCACCGACGGATTCTACCCACGGGCCGCCGCTGATGCCGGCAAGGCCCCTGGCTCAAGGGTAGAATCCGATGCTCCCCATCAGGCCGCGCTGGCCCGATGCTTGCAAGGTCTGGCCAACTGGCCGGGCACCGAAGTTAGCGGTTCGGGAAGCGTTCCCGGGCCGGACGCCGGGGCCCGAAAAGACCATCCTGGGAGACCTTCCATGCGGATCGTCATGAGCGCCCTTGCGGCATCGATACTCATCACCGGCTGCGCCTCGGATTTCTCCGACCGCCGGCCGTCACGCGACTGGCGCCGGTACGATTACAACCGGCCTGATCCGCAGTACGGCAGCTATGACCCCAGCCGATATTATTACGAGACACCGCGCCAGCGCGAGCGCCGGCTGCGCGAGCAGGATCGCATCTATCGCGGGCAGGACGGGCGCTATTACTGCCGCCGCCCGGATGGCAGCACCGGGCTGATCGTCGGCGCGGTGGCTGGCGGCGTGCTGGGCAACATCATCGCACCGGGCGGCTCCGAAACGCTGGGCACCGTGCTGGGGGCCATTGCCGGCGGTGTCGCCGGCCGCGCCATCGACCGCAACAGCGTGCGCTGCCGCTGAGGCCGGCTGGGCCCGGCCACAACAAGGGAGATACGACATGCTCTATGGGATCATTCTCGTGCTGGTGGTGCTCTGGGCCCTTGGCCTGGCCACTGCCTACACGCTGGGCGGCCTCATCCACTTGCTGCTTGTCGTTGCGCTGGTCATGCTGGTCGTGAACCTGTTCAGCCGCCGGCGGGCCTGAGCCGTGCCGGCCGCTGCCACCCGTACCATCCGATCGCAAGTGCTGTTCCAGCGCCACTTCCGGCTGCCAGGTCTCTCTCAGCCGCAGCCGCCGGGCACCTATGGCCTGACCGCCCATCAGGAGGTGATCCTGGGGGAAAGCTTCGTCACCTACCGCACCATCGCCGCCTTCCTGCAGTTGCCGGCGCTTGGCGCCATGTCCAACCAGGGCCGGCAAGTGCCGATCAGCCTTGACGAACTTGATCTGATCGTGCGCGCCGACTGGGAAGCGGCGGCGCCGATGTGGCTGGAAAGTCGCGTCTGATGCAGGCCGCCCCATGCTGATCCGCTGCGGCTATCGCATCAAGATGACCTTCGCCGAGCCCACGGCGCTGGTGACCATGCTGGCCGTGCGCGCCGGGCAGGCGAATGCCCGCCTGCACGAGGAACGGCACCGCAGCAGCCTGGGGGACGGGAATAACGAGTATATTGATCTCTATGGCAACCGTTGCCAGCGCCTCGTTGCGCCGGCTGGGGCGATCACGCTGGTCGGGGGCTCCACCGTAGAATGCGATGACGCACCAGACCGCGTCTTCCCGGACGCCGGCGAAGTCGCGGTAGCAGAACTGCCGTCATCGTGCCTGCTGTTCCTGCTCGGCAGCCGCTATTGCGAGACCGACCGGCTAAGCCAGTTCGCCTGGGACCGGTTCGGCGCCGTGCCGCCCGGCTGGGGCCGGGTGCAGGCGATCTGCGATTTCGTGCATGCCCATGTCCACTTCGATTATGGCCAGGCCAGCGCCACGCGCACCGCACTCGACACGCTGGAACAGCAGGTGGGCGTGTGCCGCGATTACACCCATCTCGCCATCGCCCTGTGCCGCTGCCTGAACATCCCGGCCCGCTATGTGAACGGCCACCTCGGCGATATCGGCGTGCCGGTCGTGGATCCGATGGACTTCAGCGCCTGGATGGAGGTCTATCTGGAAGGCGGCTGGCACGTGTTCGATCCCCGCAACAACGCTCGCCGCATCGGCCGCATCATCATCGCCCGGGGCCGCGATGCCGCCGATGTGCCGCTGATCAACAGCTTCGGCCCGCACGAGTTGCAGCAGTTTCAGGTGTGGACGTTCGAGGACGAGCAGGCCGCGCCATCAATCACCGCGCGCGATCGGCTGAAGGCCGTCGCCGCAGCATGACAAGCGCCGGATAGAACCCGCGCCGCCCCAACGCGCGCCCAGCAGGACTCTACCACCCGCCCCTGCGGGCAAAAGAAACAGGCGCAGATTCGAGACTGCGCGATTGTCGAATACTGGCGCGCCAGGGCAAATGAAGATTGGCACTCTGATCGCTGGGAAATCCTTGCACCCGTCTGCGATCCACGATCAGGCGCCATCGGGCTGGTTCGTGTCTGACTGAAGTTGGGCCGGACATTGGCGGCCGGCTCGCCGGCCGCCAAGAGATCGGGTTCAGTTGCGGCGATAGTCGCCGGGCGGCAGTTCATCGCCGGCGACGGTGCCGGCATTGACACCGCCATTGCGGCGCGCCTGTTGCTCAGGCGTGTAGAAGCCATCCAGCTTGCCATAATAGCCGTCGATCGAGGCCGACTGGCGATCATAATCGAAGCGGGCAAGCTCATCGCGGCTGAGGGTTGGCGCGTTCTTCAGGCTGGCGCGGCTGATGTTGACGACATAGCCCTTGCGGTCGCTGTCATAGGTCAGGCCGGTCCAGGGCAGCTGGTGATAGCGTTCGCCAATCCCTAGGAAGCCGCCAAACGACATGACGACGAAGCGCACCTGGCCCGACTGCTTGTCGATCATCATGGCATCGATGCTGCCAAGCTTTTCGCCATCGTGATTATAGACATCGGTGCCGGTGACGCTCTCGCTGCTGATCAGCGCGGTGTGCGGCAGGTTGGTGGGCGCGACCGTGGTGCTGTTGTGGGTGCTCATGATGGGGTCCTTCGCGGGGTCAAGCGCAGGCGGGGGCAGACGATGGATGCAGGCGATGCCGGCCTGCGCGGCGGCTGCCCATGCGTCTGTCGTCTACACCCTACAACCCGTCAGCAGCCCAATGGTTCCGAGGCAGAGCAGGCGCTAGACCAGAATAAATTTCACTGAATCTCAATTGTTCATGGAACCGCAGCGCGTCGGGATCGTTCCCTGTTCGCTGCTTGAAGGAATTCAACATGAACAACCAAGCTATACTCGCTATCTGCGCGGCAGCGCTTCTTTTGACCACAGGCTGCGCGACCGCCGCCGGTTTCGGCGATGATGTGCAATCCGCTGGCAAGGCCATCACCAAGACTTCCGATGATGTAAAGGAATGAACATGACCAGCTCCACACGGCTGGGCGCTCTTGGCATCATTGCCCTGGCGCTCGCAGCGACACCGGCCACCGCCCGCGACCAGAACTGGTATATCGGCCTGCGCGGCGGCATGGTGTTTCCCACCGACCGCCAGTTCAGCGCCAATGGCACCGCGCTGCCGGATTTCGACACCACCGAAAAGCGCGGTTGGGCTGCGGCGGCGCGCCTTGGTTATGATTTCGGGATGCTGCGCACCGAGCTGGACGTCGGCTATCACCAGAACAGCCTGCGCTCCATCGACCTCTTGTCCAGCACGTCCGCCGGCCTCGCTGGCCGCTATGACAACCCGGCCGGGCGGATGCGCCACTGGACCGTGATGGCCAACGCGCTGGTGGATGTGATCAACACCGGGGCCTTCTCCGCCTCGGTGGGAGCGGGCGCCGGCGCGGCACGCATCGATGCGCACAATATCCGCGTGTCGCCCGCGGCCGATCTGCTGCTGAATGACAGCGACTGGGTGTTTGCCTGGAACGCGCTGGCCGGCGTCCGGCTGGCGATCAGCCGGGGCGTCGATCTGGCGGTGGACTATCGTTATCTCCGACCCAATCGCGCGCGCTTCAATGAAGGCGCCGGAGCTGAGTTCAGCACGCGCAATGCCTCGCACACCGTGCTCGTTGGCCTGAACTTCAACCTCGGCGGCGCGCCCGTGGCCGTGGCGCAGGTCGAAGCGCCGCCGCCCGCCCCACCACCGCCGCCGCCGCAGGAAATGC
>NZ_WMHO01000239.1 GCF_010994245.1 Sandarakinorhabdus rubra | reverse complement strand
GCGCTGCGCGTACATCCAGCCCGAACTCCCGCAAGTGACCGGTCAGGGCCCGGGCCGGTGCCACCCCGCCGCCGCGCGTGTCGAGCACCGGCACCCCGGCGCCGGCCAGCGTATCGGCCAGCAGGCGCTGGAACTGGCGATTGGGCTGTTCGGACCAGCTGGCGCCGGCCAGATACTGAACAGTGGCGTTGGTCACCTGCACCGGCAGGCGAAGTGTCTGCAGCTCGGCCGGCACATCGGGCACGGCGATGCCCAGCGTGTCGGCCAGCGCTGCCGGGCCAGCATAGTCGGGCGGGGGCGCCGTGCTGCGCACCACCAGAAGTGATTCCGGCGCCGGGGCGTTGCCTCCCAGCTGCACGAGGGGGCCGCAGCCGGCGAGGAACAGGGCGAGGCTGGCGGTGATGGCGGGTCGCAGGCTCACTTCGGCGCTCCCTGTTGTGGCTGGTACTCTGGCAGGCGGCGGCCGCCGATGAAGGCGCCGGCCGGGTCTTCATCCAGCTTGGCAGCGATGGCGCCCAGCCGCGCCGTGGTTTCCCTGAGCTCGCGAATCAGCTGCGTCGTCTCGGGGATGGTCTGGCTGGAGAGTTGCTCCACGCCCGGCTGGGCGGCAGCGGTGATCGCCTCCACCCGGGCCAGCGTCGCCTCGGCCTTCGTGGTCGCACGCCTGAGGTCGGCCGCCAGCGGCCGCAACTCGCCGTCCACCAGCGCCTGGCCGGACCCGGCCAGCGCCTCGAAGCGATTGAGGGTGGCAGTGGCGGCGGTGACCGTGGTGCGCGTCTCGGCAATGGCGGCGGCGAGGTCGGGCGCGCTCTTGGCCAGCGCGCCGGTGGCGACTTCGGTGTTCTTCAGGATGCCGCCCAGCGCGGCGCGATTCTCGTCATTGAGCACATCGTTCAGCCGGTCGGTGAGGATGGCGACCTTCTTGAACACCTCGGGCGCGGTCGCCAGAAGATCGCCCAGCCCGCCGGTGCGGGTCGGGATCAGCGGTGCGCCATAGGGCGAAGGCCCGGTGATCGGCTTCTGTCCCGACATCGCGCCGGTGAGCTGGACCTGGGAGACGCCGGTGAAGCCAACGCCTTCCACCGCCGCGGTGGTGCCCTCCAGGATCGGCACCTCCTCCTCGATGGTGACACGCACGCGCACGAACTCCGGCTTGTCGGGCAGGATCTGGATCTGGCGGATCTTGCCGACCACCACGCCGTTGAAGGCCACCGGCGAGCCCAGCGCCAGGCCAGTGATCGACTGCCGGAACAGGATGTCATAATCGCGGCGTTCCCCGCCCGAGAAGCGCGCCAGCCACAGGGCCATCAGGAAGATGCCGATCACCATGGCCAGCGCCACGCTGCCGACGATCACATAGTTGCTGCGATTTTCCATCAGGCCGCTTCCCCCCTGGGAAGTGTGGTGGCGGCCCGCCCGCGCGGCCCGCCGAAATATTCCTGAACCCACGGGTGGTCGAAGGCGCGCAACTGGTCAACCGTGCCGCAGGCCAGAACCTTGCCGTCACCCAGCACCGCCACCCGGTCACAGATGGCGATCAGCGTATCCAGATCATGGGTGATGAGGAACAGGGTCAAACCCAGCGTGTCCTTCAACAGCCGGATCAGATTGTCGAAGCCGGCGGCGGAAATCGGGTCGAGGCCCGATGTCGGCTCGTCGAGAAACAGGAGCGGCGGGTCCAACGCCAGCGCCCGCGCGAGGCCGGCGCGCTTCTTCATGCCGCCCGACAGCTCGGACGGATACTTGGCGGCGGCATCGACCGGCAGGCCCACCTGGCGCAGGCGCGTGCAGGCCAGTTCGGCCATCACCGGTTCCGGCAGCGACAGGAACTCGCGCATCGGCACCTCGATATTCTCGGCAACCGTGAGGCCGGAGAACAGGGCGCCCTCCTGGAACAGCACACCCCACTGGCGTCGCAGGTTGCGGCGGGCGACCGGATCGGGATCAAGCGCATTGGCGCCGAAGATCTCGATGCGTCCGGCACGCGCCGGGTTGAGGCCGATGATGGTGCGCATCAGCACCGACTTGCCACTGCCCGACCCACCAACCAGGCCCAGCACCTCGCCGCGCGCCACGTCGAGATCGAGATGGTCGTGCAGGGTGCGGTCCCCGAAGCCGGTGACCAAGCCACGCACCCGCACGGCCACATCGGCATCATCGGGCAGAACGGGGGACAGCGGCTCCATCAATTGTAGCCCAGGAAGCTGAAGAAGAAGGCGAAGAAGGCATCGAACACGATCACCAGGAAGATCGATTCCACCACCGCCTGCGTGGTGCGACTGCCCACCGATTCGGCGTTGCTGCTGGCCTGGAAGCCGTGGAAGCAGCCCATCAGCGCAATGATGAAACCGAACACCGGCGCCTTGATCAGCCCGATGGCAAAATCCGATTGCAGGATCACCTCCTGCAGGCGGGTGATATAGGCGGCCGGCGGCATCGACAGGTCGCTCCACACGTAAAACCCGCCGGCGATCAGCGCCCACAGCCCACCATAGAAGGCCAGGCCCACCAGCATCAGCGAGCAGGCGATGACCCGCGGGATCACCAGCACCTCGATCGGGTCGAGCCCGATGGTGCGCAAGGCGTCGATCTCCTGGTTCAGCTTCATCGATCCGATCTGTGCCGCGAACGCCGATCCCGAGCGCCCGGCCACCATGATGGCGGTCAGCAATATGCCCAGCTCGCGCGTGGTGGCGCGGCCGATCAGGTTGACGGTGAACACCTCGGCCCCGAACTGCCTGAGCTGCACCGCGCCCTGCTGGGCAATCACCAGGCCGACGAGGAACAGCAGCAGGGCGATGATGCCCAACGCATTGACCGCAATCACCTCGCACTGGTGCACCACGGCATGCCAGCGCAGCGGTCGTCGGCCGATCAGCGTTGCGCCCAGCACCACCAGGGTCTGGCCGAGGAAGGCGAGGAAGAGACCGATGTTGTGCGCCTGCCCGTAGACAGCACGGCCAATCCGCTCCAACTGGACGATGATCGGATTGCCCAGATCGGGGCGCACTGGCGCAGCCGGCGGCGGCGCGCCGAGCGCTGCCAGGAGCCGGGCAACATCGGGCGCTGCGCCGTCGATTTGGGCGGTGTAACCGGCAGCCTGCCATTCGCGCACCATCCGGTTGACCGCCCAGGCACCGGCCGTGTCGATGGCCGTGACGCCCCCCATGTCCACTACCAGCGGCGCCGCCGGCTGCCGTGCGAGCGCGTTGGCCAGATCGGTGACGTCATCGATCGTCAGCCGGCCGGCCAGCGCCACCCGCGCTTCGCCCGCGCCCTCGTCGTTCCAGCTGACGCTGCTGCCCATGCTCGGCAAACTGGGCTATGGCGGGGCAAATGCCAAGTGCCACAATCATCCAAGCCCGCGCCGAGATTGCGGTTTATGACCTGGACCGCACCCTCACCGACACCGGCAGCTGGGCGCATTTCATCCGCTTCTGGCTGGCCAGCGAGGCGCCGTGGCGGGTGATCTTCCTGCCGCTGGTGGCGCTGGGCGGCGTCGGATACGGCCTGCGCCTCGTCTCGCGCGGCGGCCTCAAGAGCTGGGCGCACCGCTGGCTGATCGGGCCGCGGGTGACGGAACGCCGGCTAGCAGCCGTGGTCACCCGCTTTGCCGATGCGTTCGTGGCAACCCATGCGCTGGCCGCCGCGCGGGCCGCGCTGGCCGCCGATGCGGCGGCGGGTCGGCGGCTGGTGATCTCCTCGGCCAGCCAC
>NZ_WMHO01000238.1 GCF_010994245.1 Sandarakinorhabdus rubra | reverse complement strand
GTCGGCCCGCAACTGGCGGCGCGGCCGGGCGCCAGCGTCCTGGTGGTCGGCGGGCTTGCCCAGAGTGTCGGCCTCTATGCCGCGGCCTGTGCCGTTGCGGCCGGGGCGGGGCGCGTGCTCTACCTTGATGATGATGCTGGGCGCCGCGCCCGCGCCGCCCAGCTTGGAGCCGAGGTGGCGCCCCTGGCACTGGGCGAGGGGCGGGCGCCTGGCGAGCTGTTCGATATCGTGGTCGAGGCGGCGGGCCAGGCCGAGGCGCTGGCCTTTGCGATCCGGTCTGCCGGGCGCAACGCGGTGCTCACCAGCGTCTCCATCCATCTCGCCCCGCTCACGCCGGTGCCGCTGACCGAGGCCTATTATCGCGGGCTGACGCTGGTGACGGCGCGCGCCGATTCGCGCGCCCATCTGCCGGCGGTGGTCGATTGCCTGGCTTGCGGCCGGCTCGACCCGGCGCCGGTCACCCACCGGGTTGCCCGCTTTGCCGAGGCGGCCGACGCGATGAGCGATCCGGGGCCAAAACTGATGTTCGTCGCCTGAGCCGCAGTTGCAAGCAGCGGTGGCTGGCGTAAGCTTGCCGCCATGCTGCATCTCATCGGGCTCGTGCTGGCGCTTACCGATCCTCCTGCTGCCCCGGCGGCCGGCCCGGCGGCGACCTGCCTGATCGTTGGCCGCCAGCTGGAATACAAGGTGGTGGACGAGGGCGCGCTGGCGATCCGCGCCGGCGGGCGCTGGCACCGCTCGCGCCTGCCTGATGGCTGCCCCGGGCTGGTGCCCAATCGCATCGTCGTGCGGCGCGAGGCCTCCCCCCGCCTGTGCGCCAACGACCTGTTCGAGGTGAAGGACAATTTCACCCCCGAGGTGTTCAGCCTGTGCCGCTTTGGTCCATTCGAGCCGCTGGCCAAGGGTACGCGATTCTAGAAGGGGAGACATGATGATGCTGAAGACCTGGGGCATCGGGGCCGGCCTGGTGCTGGCCGGCTTTGGCGCCGGCCTCGCCTTTGCCCAGGCCGGCACGCAGACCGGCCGCACCCCGCAGTTCGCCAACGACGAGGTGAAGGTGTGGCGCTCGGTGATCGCGGTGGGCAATCCGCTGCCGCTGCACCGCCATGATCATCCGCGCGTGCTGGTCGCCCTGAAGGGTGGCACAATGGATATCCGCGAGGAAACCGGCCAGTCCGACATCCAGCAGTGGGAAACCGGCAAGGCCTATTGGTTGCCGGCCAATCCCAAGACCTTGCACCAGGATGTGAATGTCGGGAAGGAACCGATCGAGGTGATGGTGGTGGAACTGCAAAAGGCGTGGTGAAGCAGAGAGTCGACCAACTTCTGGTGGAGCGCGGTCTGGCCGAAAGCCGAACCCGGGCGCAGGCGCTGGTGATGGCCGGGCTGGTCTTTTCCGGCGACCGCAAGATCGCCAAGTCCGGCGACACGCTGCCCGCCGATGCCCCGATCGAGGTCAAGGGCCGCGATCATCCATGGGTGTCGCGCGGCGGCATCAAGCTCGATCATGGCCTGACGCACTTCGGCTGGGACGTGGCAGGCGCCATCGCCATCGATGTCGGCAGCTCCACCGGCGGCTTCACCGATGTGCTCCTGAGCCGAGGCGTGAGCCGTGTCTATGCGGTCGATTCGGGGACCAACCAGCTGGCCTGGAAACTGCGGCAGGATCCGCGGGTGGTGGTGCTGGAACAATTGTCGGCGCGCCTCTTGACCCGCGAGCATGTTCCCGAACCGGTGGACCTGATCGTCTGCGATGCCAGCTTCATCAGCCTTATGAAGGTGTTGCCGGTGCCGATGGGACTGGCCAGGCCCACGGCACGCCTGCTGGCACTGATCAAGCCGCAGTTCGAGGCCGGGCGGGGTGAGGTGGGCAAGGGCGGCGTTGTGCGCGATGCGGCGGTGCATGAACGCGTGTGCCGCGAAGTGGCGGACTGGATGGCGGGCGAGGGCTGGGCGGTCGCCGGCATCACGCCCAGCCCGATCACCGGCCCGGAAGGCAATGTGGAATTCCTGATCGCCGCGACGCGTGGGGCTTGAGGCCGTGCGGCAATGCAGGCCGGCACGGCAGGATGGCGCGGGCGCCGTCGGCAAGGTAGAACGCGCCCGATGACCGCCCTCGATTCTGCCGCCACCGAATTGCCTGCACCCTGGTTCAGCACCGGCAGCTTCGTGCGCGCCGCGATCGTGTTCGTGCCGGCGATTCTGTTTGTCGGCGGGCTTATGGCGCGCGTTGCCGGGTCCACCGATACCAACCCCTGGTACCAGTCGCTCACCCTGCCGGTGTTCCAGCCGCCGCCGGCGCTGTTCGGCATTGCCTGGGCCATTCTCTACACGCTGATCGCGCTGGCGCTGGCCTTCGTGTGGGGCAGCCGCGACGTGCCTGGCAAGGGCCTTGCGATTGGCCTGTTTGCGGCCGGCTTTGCGCTCAACCTCACCTGGTCGCCGCTGTTCTTCCGCGCCCACATGATCAGCGCGGCGCTGGGCGTGCTGGTCGCCATGCTGCTGGTGGCGCTGGCCACCGCCTGGGCCTCCTGGCGGATCAACCGGCTGGCCGGCTGGCTGATGATCCCCTATGTGCTGTGGCTGTGCTTTGCCATGGCCATCAACACCAGCGTGCTGGTGCTGAACCCCACCGCCGACGCCATGCAGATGGGAGTGTGAACGATGCAGACCGACAACAAGCTGTTCGAGGATTTCTCCAAGGTCGCCACCGCTGCCATGGGCACGCTCGCCGGCGCCACCCGCGAGTTTTCCGACGTGGCGCGGGAGCGGATGAAGGAGTTCGTGGGCGCCGCCGAGATCAGCCGTGACGAGTTCGAGGCGGTGAAGGCCAGCGCCGCCGCCGCCCGCGAGGCGGTGGAGCAGTTGAGGGCCGAAGTCGCCGCGCTGAAGGCTGAGCTGGCCGCTGCCGCGCCCGCTGCCGAGCCGGCACGGACGCGCAAATCTGGTGGCAAGTCGGCCTGATATCCACAACATCCTGCATCATCGGCCCATCCGGGGCGTATCCTGGCCTCATATTGATCTTGCCGAATCGATGCCGCTTGCCCAGCCTGTAGCGGGGCATGTATGGGAGGGGCGATCATGAGCTTTCCCGAAATGGATTATCCGGCGGCCGATCCGGCGCCCATCGACACGCTCGAGCAATATTTCGATGCCAATGGCTGGGCGTCGGAACGTCTGGGCGATGAAGAGATCATCACCACCGTCAAGGGCGGCTGGGCCACCTATCAGCTGCGGGCACTGTGGCGCGGCGACGACCGGGTGCTGCAGATCATTGCCCAGGCCGATCTGGTGGTGCCGGAAGCCTTGCGCGCCGCGGCCTATGAAACCATCGGCCTGATCAACGAGCAATTGTGGATGGGCCATTTCGAGCTGTGGTCGGCCGATGGCGCGGTGCTGTTCCGCCACGCCAGCCTGCTGGCCGACGATGATGCCGATGATGGCGGCGACCTGTCGGCCGCGCAGGCCGAGATCCTCACCGAAGCGGCGGTCGAGGAATATGAGCGTTACTATCCGGTGTTCCAGCTGGTGCTGCTCGCAGGTCAGTCGCCGGCCGAGGCGCTGGCCGCGGCGCTGATCGAAACCGCCGGCGAAGCATAACACCGGTATCTGGGGGCTGTGATGGCAGGCGATGCGCCGATCTGGCTGATCGGCTGCGGCAACATGGGCGGCGCGCTGCTGCGGCGCTGGCAGGCCGAAGGGCTGGGGCCGGTGACGGTGATCGATCCGGCGGCGCGTGCGCTGCCGCCCGGCGTCGTCGCGCTGCC
>NZ_WMHO01000237.1 GCF_010994245.1 Sandarakinorhabdus rubra | reverse complement strand
GGCCGCCGACATCAATGCGACGGGCGCCGCGGAGACGGCTGCCCTGTGTGGCGGCGAGGCGCTGGAGCTTGATCTGGCCGATCCGGCGGCCGGGCCGGCAGCCGTCGAGACGCTCGTCGCCCGGCACGGCCGGCTTGATGCGATCTTCGCCAACGCCGGCATTGGCCACCGCGCCCGGTTGCTGAAGGCCGATCTCGATGATCCGGCGCTGCTGCGCCTGTGGGAGATCAACATGCTGTCCCCCACCAGGCTGGCGCAGCCGCTGGTGCGTGCGGCCGAGGCGGGCGGCTGGCGGGCGCGGCTGGTGGTGACCGGCTCGGAGAACAGCCTTTCGCTGCCGCCCTCCATCCAGAATTTCGGCAACGGGCTCTATGCGGCGTCCAAGCACGGGGTCCTCATCCTTGCCGAATGGTTGGCGACCGAGGCGCGCAACGCCGGCAAGCCATTGGATGTCCACGTGCTGCTGCCCGGCGGCGTCTACACCGGCCTCACCGCGGCCGGTCTGGGGCCGGACCCGGCGCGCTGGCCGGCGGACATGGGCATCATCCTGCCCGAACGCGCCGCCGAAATCTGCCTCAAGGGGCTCGATCTCGGGCTGTTCCATATCCCCACCCACGGCCATCTTCATGCTGACATGGGCTGGCGTTACGAGAATGTGGGCGCTGCCACGGCGGCGCTTGGCCTGAAGAGATGACAAGTCTGGCCCGCCGGCCTATCCGGCAGAGCCTATTTCATGAAGAGAAAGAAGATGATGAACCCCCCGGCACCGCCGACTGTGCCCGAACGCCTGTTCCCCACCGCCAAAGCCGATGCAAGGTTGGGCAATCAGCCGACCGCCGTGCCGCAAACGGAACATCCTGCCTATCGCCTTGCCTTCCAGGATCCGGACTTCCTGCTGCGCGAGGATCTGCGCCCGGTGCGCTTCCAGCTCGAACTGCTGAAGCCGGAACTGCTGCTGGCCGAGGCCGACATTCATTCGACCTTTGTCTTCTATGGCTCGGCGCGCATTCCCTCGCCAGAGGAGGTCCCGGCCGTAGAGGCCGCTGCCGACACGCCTGAAAAGCAGGCAGTGGCCGCGCGGCTGGCAGAGAAGGCCCGTTATTACGAGGTGGCGCGCGACCTGGCCCGCCTCGTCTCCACCCACTGCGAGGCGGGGGAACGCTGCTTCACCGTCTGTTCGGGCGGCGGGCCGTCCATCATGGAAGCGGCCAACCGCGGCGCGTGGGAGGTGGGGGCGCCGTCCCTGGGCATGAACATCGTGCTGCCGCACGAGCAGGTGCCCAACCCCTATGTGACGCCGGGGCTTTCCTTCCAGTTCCACTATTTCGCACTTCGCAAGATGCACTTCCTGATGCGTGCAAAGGCGGTGGCGGTGTTCCCTGGTGGCTTCGGCACCTTCGACGAACTGTTCGAACTCTTGACCCTGGTGCAGACCGGCAAGGTCGCGCCGCTGCCCATCCTGCTCTATGGCCGCGGCTTCTGGAACCGCGTGGTCAACTTCGAAGCGCTGGCCGAAGAAGGCGTGATCGCACGCCACGACCTCAAGCTGTTCCACTTCGTCGAAACGGCGGAAGAAGGCTGGGCCATCGTCAGGGCCCATTACGGGCTCTGAGGGCCATACCCGGGATCAGCGCGTGGCGGTGGCCTCTGTGGCGGCGTCCGCCGGCGCAGCTTCCTCCGCAGCCGGGGCTTCCTCGGCTGGCGCGGCGGGCAGCGGCAGCGGGCTGGCGCTCTTGCTGTTCAGATAGGCAATCAGCGCGGCCCGGTCTTCCGGCTTGGAAATGCCGGCAAAGCTCATCTTGTTGCCGGCCGCATAGGCCTTCGGGCTCTTCAGCCAGCCCCACAGCGCATCCCAGTCCCACGGCTTGCCAGCCATGCCCTTCAAGGCATCGGAATAGGCAAAGCCGGCGGCCGCCGCGATCGGGCGACCAACCACGCCATAGAGCGCCGGGCCAGTGCCGTTGGCGCCGCCGGGATCAACATTGTGGCAGGCGGCGCATTTCTTGAATTGCGCCTCACCCTTCGCAAGGTCGGCGCTGGCGAGATAGAAGGCCGCCGGCTTCTCGGCATCGGCGGGTGCTGCCTCGGCGGGGCCTTCGACCACGCCGGCCACGACATAGCCCGGCTTTTCCGGCAGGTGCCGCGCGAACATCATGTCACTCACGATCGACACGCCCAGCACGGCCACCAGGCCGCCCAGCACGCCGCCGAAGATCTTGTTCCACTCGAAACTGTCCACGCCGGGGCTCCGTTGATGGTGCCGATCTGCCTGCCGGCACCTTGCTGCCGCAGCGATTAGGAAATTGTGGGCTGCCCCGCAAGCATTTGCTTGTTGCAGCGCACTATCATAACGAACGGCCATGACGAGCAGCTATCCGCCCCTTGCCCAGGCGCTGGTCGACCGCATGGTCGAGGCCGCCGCCCACCAGCCCACGCTGGCCGTGGCGTTTCAGGGCGCGCCGGGCGCCTACAGCCACCAGGCCGTGCGCGAGGCCTTCCCCGATCGGCTGCCGCTGCCCTGCGCCAGCTTTGAAGACGCGATCGAGGCCGTGCAGTCGGGCCGCGCCGGCTGCGCCGTGATCCCCATCGAGAACAGCCTGCACGGCCGAGTGGCCGATATCCATTTCCTGCTGCCCGAAAGCGGGCTTGCCATCGTTGGCGAGCATTTCGTGCGCGTGCGCCATTGCCTGCTGGGCCTTGCCGACAAGGCGTCGCTCAGGGAAGTGAAGAGCCATGTCCAGGCGCTGGGCCAAGTGCGCCGCCACCTGCGGGCCTGGGGCATCGCGCCGGTGCAATATTTCGACACCGCCGCCGCCGCCGCCGCCGTTGCCGGCGATGGCAACCCGGCGATGGGCGCCATTGCCAGCCGGCTGGCGGGCGAGCTTTATGGCCTCAACATCCTGGCCGAGGGCGTGGAGGATGCCGATCACAACACCACCCGCTTCGTGGTGCTGGCACGCGAGCCCGTGGCGCCGCCGCCCGGCGTGCCGGCGATGACCAGCTTCAACTTCGAGGTGCGCTCGGTGCCGGCGGCGCTGTTCAAGGCGCTGGGCGGCTTTGCCACCAACGGCATCAACATGACCAAGCTGGAATCCTACCTGCGCGACGGCAAGTTCGCGCAGGCCGAATTCTATGCCGAGATCGAAGGCTCGCCCACCGAGCCGGCCGTGGCGCGTGCCCTGGAGGAACTGGCCTTCTTCACCAACTGGGTGAAGGTAATTGGCACTTATCCGAAAGCCCGCGACCGGGCGGAATGAGGCTCAGGCCGGTGCTTTAAGCAGCCGCACCAGCGCCTTGCCGAAGCGGCGTTCGACCAGCATTTCGAACGGCGTTGCCAGCGGCTCGCCGGCCGCCGTCTCGATGCTGATCAGTGCGCCCGGCGCGATCCAGCCCTGCGCCGCCAGATGCGCGAGCGCCGGTTCGGCGAGGCCCTGGCCATAGGGCGGATCGAGAAAGACGAGATGGTGAGGGCGCGTCGCCGGGCCGAGGCTGGTGACCGGCGCCTGCCGCACGTCGCCTGCGGCACCCAGTGCGGCGAGGTTGGCGCGGATCGTGCGCACGGCGCTGGCATTGCTGTCCACGAAACAGGCGCTGGCGGCGCCGCGTGACAGCGCCTCTATGCCCAGCGCGCCGGTGCCGGCGAACAGGTCAAGCACGTCCAGCCCCTCGAAACTCCCCAAACGGCTGGTCAGCATCGAGAAGATCGCCTCGCGGGCGCGGTCGCTGGTTGGCCGCGTGGCCTCGCCCGCCGGCGCCGCCAGCGCCCGCCCC
>NZ_WMHO01000236.1 GCF_010994245.1 Sandarakinorhabdus rubra | reverse complement strand
GACGGCGGCCGCATCAAGGCGATGGCCTGGCGGCAGGCCGACAGCGCGCTGGGGGCCCAGCTGCAGGCCACCGGCGGCCGGGCGCTGCACGTGGCCGGGCGGGTGCAGCGCGACGACTGGGCTGGCGGCGACGCGGTCGAACTGACGCTGGACGATGCCGCCTTCGCCGGTTGAGTGACGCTGGCGCTGCACTGGCACAGAAAATCGCAGTTGACGGCGTGGCCCAAGGCCAATAACAGGCGGCCTCCCGCTGATGGCCCCTTCGTCTAGCGGTCTAGGACGTCGCCCTTTCACGGCGAAAACACGGGTTCGAGTCCCGTAGGGGTCACCATCACGGCGAGCCTGTCTGGCCGCAGTCGTTAGGGATTGCATTTCCACCGTTGGCGCCCTGAGCCGGTACGCTGTTGCCCGCGGTGCGTCCACCTTTGTGTCTGGCCCGGTGACTGAAGCGCGGCGCCGCGCCCTGCCCTCCGAGCAGGCAATGTCCATGCCCCTAAACCGGTTCTTAACCCGGCGCTGGTAACGCATTGCGCTGGGATGAAGCGTGTAGCGTGTATCTTCATCGGCATCGTGGCCGCGTTCGGGTCGCTGGAAGCCTCGGCTTTGGCGGCCGCCATCCAGTTGGTGAAAAGCAACTCCGGAAAGAACTACGTCCATATCTCCGGACGGGTCGTCCCGCAGGACGAAAGGACCTTTGCGGACGTGGCGGCGGCCAGCGGCGCCGACGCGGTCATTCTCGACAGCCCGGGCGGGTCAGTGAACTCGGCACTGGAAATCGGCAGGCTGATCCGATCGCGGGGCATGAAGACCGTCATCACGCGCAACAACTATTGTGCATCGGCCTGCGCGCTGATCTGGGTGGCAGGTGCCCGCCGGATCCTCGCGCCTGGCGCGCGGGTGGGCTTTCACGCCACCTTCACGACGAAGAACAGCCAGCGATCTGAGTCGGGCGTGGGCAACGCGCTGATCGGCCGATATCTTACACTTCTCGATCTTCCCGAACGCGCGATCGTGTTTGCGACCACCGCCGGCCCGGACAATCTCAACTGGCTGGACGCTGACAACAACAGGGCTGCCGGGATCGATCTGGAAATCGTTGAGAGCGACGAGATCAAACAGGCTGCAGTTGCAGCAACATCGAGAGCGCCGGTTATGGCCGGAACATTGCTCAATATGGAATCAGAACAGCTGGCATTGCATAGCAAATAGTATCAGCACTTCTGTTTCTTGGTTTTTTAAAGATATTGTCGCTGTGTTCCAGTTGCCCGCAGTTGCGGGCCGCAGTTTAGCATTAATTAAAATGAAGACTATTTTTCTGCACACACGTTGACACGAATCTGTCATTCAGTTAAGTGACCAATTCGTTAATAGCGTGGTGTGTGTCAGGGTCGTGATCGCAAAGGCAAAATCCGTTCTTCGCGGCTTGCTGCTGGCGATGGCCCTGCTGGTGTTTCCCGTGGGCTATGTCTTCGTCCAGGCGTCCGATGGTGGCGCCGCTGTGAAGGCCCTGATCGATGATCCGATGTCGATCTTCGCCGCGCGGTCGCCAGGCGAACGTGGTCCGCAGCCGTTTGCCACCTCCAAGCCCGCCTATGCGATGCTTGATCCGCCAGGAAAGCCCGATCCGGTCCTTCCGATGCCGGATTCCGAAGCTTTTCTCGAACCGCCGGCTGCCGCCCCTGGGGCGCCATTCGACAACACACCCGCCCTTGACGATCCGTTCGGCCTTGGACCCGGCGGCCCGTTCGCACCGCCCGCTGCTCCCGACGGGATCGGGCCAGCAGGCTTCTTCCCGGACCCCGGCGTCCTCCCGTTTGACCCGGACGGGCCGATCGGCGGCCCGCCGCCGCCGCTTCCCACCGATCCGGTCGGAACGCCTGGGGGCGTGCCCGAGCCTGATACATGGCTCATGATGGTGATCGGGTTTCTGGCGACAGGTGCCATCCTCCGCCGTCAAAAACAGACGATTGGCAACAGGGCCTGACCCATGGAACTGACGGCCCGGCCCGGACAAAGGCGACAGACGCTGCGGACAGTCGTGGCCCTGGCTGGCCTCACAATGATCGGTCTGCTTGCCTTGAGCAGCTCTCGCGCGGAGGATCCCGTCGCCAATCCCGTTCCCCAGATGGCAACGGCGCAGGCAGCGGCCATGCCGCGCGTCGTCTATTCACGCTATCAATCAACGACCCTGAAGCTGGCCGACGGCCAGACAAAGTCCGTGCTCAGCCTGCTGAACATCCGCCACAAGATGAAATTCGGCGAGTATGTGTGGGATGACAACGGGATCGCAGCCGGAGACACCTGGATCATCGTCGACCTTGCCGGGCAGACCATGTCGGTGTTTCGGGCCGGCCACGAGATCGGGACGGCGCCGATCCTCTACGGAGCCGACAGCAAACCGACTCCCGTGGGCGTGTTTCCCGTTCTGGAAAAGGCGCGGGATCACCGTTCAAACCTCTATGATGCGGACATGCCCTTCATGCTGCGCCTGTCGTGGGACGGCGTCGCGATCCATGCGAGCAATGTGCGGGCGGGCGAAGCGACGCACGGCTGCATCGGCGTCCCTCCGGAATTTGCAAAGCGCCTCTTCAATCAGGTTCGCGTTGGCGATCTCGTCTCGGTGACCAAGGCCTAGACAAGTCCGGTTGGCGGCGCATCATGCGTCACGGCGCGGCCGATGCTATGGGTCAGGCCATGGCCCATGTCGTCACCCTCACCCTCAACCCCGCCATCGACGGCTCCGCGCGCGTTGATTGCGTGCGGCCCACGGTGAAGCTGCGCACCCATGGCCAGCGCTTCGATGCCGGCGGCGGCGGCATCAACGTGGCGCGCGTCATTGCCCGAATGGGCGGCGACGTAGAGGCGCTGTATCTGGCTGGCGGCATCACCGGGCCGATCCTGGAAGGCCTGGTGGCGCGCACCGGCATTGCGCACCGCGCCCTGGCCATTGCCGGGGACACCCGCATCGCCCAGGTGGTCCATGAAGAGGCGACCGGCGCCGAGTATCGCTTCACACCCGAGGGGCCGGAGGTCAGCGCCGCCGAGGCTGACCTGCTGCTCGCAACGCTGGCGCAGACATCATGCGACTGGCTGGTGCTGTCTGGCTCCCTGCCGCGCGGGCTGGAGCCCGACTTTCTGGCGCGCATCGTGGCGATGGTGCGGTCGCGTGGGCGTCGGGTGGTGCTCGACACCTCTGGCCCGGCGCTGGCAGCCACGCTCGCCGCCGGTGGCCTCACGCTCGTCAAGCCCAACCGCGAGGAACTGGAACAGCTGGCGGGCCGCGCCCTGCCCCGCATCGAGGATGTGCACGCCGCCGCCCATGCGCTGGTGGACAGTGGCGGCGCCGCGCTGGTGGCGGTGACACTGGGCGCCGATGGCGCCCTGCTCGCCGGCGTGGGTGTGGATATGCTGCTGCCCGCCCCTGCCGTGCCGCGCGCCAGCAGCGTCGGCGCCGGGGACAGTTTTCTCGCCGGCATGGTGTTCGCGCTGGCCAGTGGCATGCCGGAAGCGGATGCTCTGCGCCTCGGCATCGCTGCCGGTGCGGCCGCCGTGATGACGCCCGGCACCGATCTCGCCCATGCCGACGACATCCGCCGGTTAGCCGCAGCGCAGGGAGTGGTGCTGCCAGAATAAGCCCAGCGGCAATCGCCCGCACTGGCGCGCCCGCCCGGCCCGGTTCATGGGCGTGGCCATGCTCCCCACCCGCCCGCGCGCCGTTCCTGCCTCCCGCCTCGGCCGCCTGGCCGGCTTCGGCCGGCTGGCCGGCGGCATTGCCGGCAA
>NZ_WMHO01000235.1 GCF_010994245.1 Sandarakinorhabdus rubra | reverse complement strand
CCGCGCCGCCGCGCCAGCCTCGCCAGGCTGCCAGTCCGCAAAGCCGCCGGCCCAGTCGGGCGCGCGCGGCAGCAGGCCCCAGGCATCGAGATCGTCGCTGGCCACCCCGCCCACGTCGGCCCAGCGCACCTCGGGCACCGGCAGCGGGCGCGGTGGCGGCATCTGTTCCGACAGCCGCTTCCACCACGGGGTGAAGATGCGATAGCGCCCGCCGGTGCCGCTGAGCACGCTGGCCGGCGGCGCCAGCGTGGCGCCGTGATGGCGGGTGATGGCGCCGGCCTCCGCCTCCTGGGTGTGTGCCCACGGCTCGTGATGCACGATGGCATGAATGTCTGCCCCCAGTTCGGCGGCCAGCGCCTTCACGATCGGCCCGGCACGGCCGCGCCGCAGGATCAGCCGGCCACCGCGCGCCGCCATGTCGCGGGACAGGCTTGCCAGGCTGTGGTGCAGCCACCAGCGCTGCGCCGCGCCCATTGCCCAACCACTGCCAAAGGCACCCGGTGTCTCATCGTCGAGCACGAACAACGCCGCCACGGCCCCGCGCGCCGCCGCGGCGGCCAGCGCGGGCTGATCGGCGAGGCGAAGATCGTGGCGGAACCAGACGAGCTGGGTGGAGAGCTGGGGTGTCACGGGGCTGCCTCTCGACAAGCGGGAGCCGCAGCCGCTAGACGCTGGCGCGCAACCCGTCACCGGGCAAAAGAGGAACAGCAGCATCATGCCGCAACTGGCCTATGTGAACGGGCACATCGTGCATCACGCCGCAGCCATGCTGCACGTGGAAGATCGCGGCACCCAGTTTGCCGATGCCGTCTATGAAGTGTGCGCGGTGTTGAACGGCCGCATCCTCGATTGGCAGCCGCATTTGGTGCGCCTGCGCCGCAACCTTGCCGAGCTGGGCATTGTCTGGTCGATGGCCGATGGTCCGTTTGGCCTGCAAGCGCGCCGGCTGATCGCCGCCAACGGCCATGCTGACTGTATCATCTATATCCAGATCAGCCGCGGCACCGCCCGGCGCGATCACGCCTTCCCCGATGCAGCGCCCCCCAACGTCGTGATGACCGTGCGGCGCTTCGACTTCGCGCAGCGGGTGCGCCAGCTGGACACCGGCATCAAGGTGGTCACCCAACCCGACACGCGCTGGGGCCGGGTGGATATCAAGACCACCGGCCTCTTGGGCAACGTGCTGGCCAAGCAGGTAGCGCGCGAGGCTGGCGCGTTCGAGGCCTGGCTGCTTGATGGGGAGACTGTGCGCGAGGGCAGCAGCACCAACGCCTGGATCGTCAAGGGCGGGCGCATCATCACCCACCCCACCGGCACCCACATCCTGCCCGGCATCGCGCGGGACAGCATCCTGCGGTTGGCCGGCGAGGCGCAGATCCTGGTGGAGGAACGCCCGTTCACCCTGGCCGAGGCGCTGGCCGCCGACGAAGCCTTCCTCAGCTCCACCACCTCGCTGCTGCTACCGGTGGTGGCCATCGACGGCGAGAAGGTGGGCGATGGCAGGCCGGGGCCGATCACCCGCCGGCTGGGCGAACTGCTGTGGGCAGAGGTGGCTCGCCAGACCGGCTGGCGGGCCTAGGGTCAGTTCAGCTCGGTCGCGCCCGGGTCGGCGGGCGGTGACGGGGGAGCGCCACGGCGCTCACGCATCCGCTCGCGCCAGCCCTGCACGCGCTGTTCCATGCGGTTCTTCATGGCGCGGCTGTCGGCGGCGAAGGCCTTGCGATCTTCCGGTGTCAGCTTCTGGAAGGCGGCGATCATCGCGGCCTGGCGCTGCTTGCGGCTGGCGTCGGCCAGCGCCCGCTCTTCGTCCATGGCGCGGCGGACGGCGCCGGCATCGAAGCGCTCCGCCTCCACAGCGGCCAGCATCTTCTCGCGCGCGGCTTCCACCCTGGCGCGGTTCTCGCGGCGGTCACCGCCGGCCATCATCGCTTCGCGCATGATGGCGCGACCGGCCTCGCTCATCGAGGGGAACATGCCCTGGCTCATGCGGCCATGCTGGCCGCCATGCTGGCCCCAATGCTGACCGGGCGCAGGCGGCGGCGCTGGCGGCGCGGGCTGGGCCAGCAGCGGCGCCGCGGCCAGGCTGGCCAGCAGCAGGGTGCGGGCAAGAAAATGGCGGGCAGTCATATCAGGTCTTCCTCAACAGCCGTCGGGGTGAACACATAGGCGAAGGCCAGATCGGCCTCGTCTGCCGCCGCAACGGCCGACGGCGACCGCACGGAGGCGATGGGGGATGGCGCATCGGGCGCCGCCGGCATCGCCAGCCAGCCCACGGTGGCCAGCATCATCGCCAGCGAGGCGGCGAGCAGCGCCGGGCGCCAGCCGGCGAAGCGGCGGGCTTCGGGGGCGTCCTGCGGGGGCAACTGGCGCTGGGCGGTGATCGCCGCGACATCGATGGCGGCCAGCGCCGGAAGCGGCGCGGCGGCCCAAGCGGCAAGGTCCGCATCAAGGGCCTGCGCCTCGGCCAACGCCGCCGCCACGCGGGCATCGCGGGCTGCCAGCGCCGGCAGTGCGGCGCCAGCATCGGCCGGCCAGCGGGCCAGGTCGGCGCCATGGCTGGCCAGCAGGGCCAGAGCGGTTTCGGGGGACAGGTCAGTCACGTGTTTGTCTCGTTCAACATGGTTCGCAATTCATTACGGGCGCGGCCCAGCAATCCCTCGACCGCCTTGGCGGTGGTGTCCATCTGTTCGGCGATCTCGGCCATGCTCAGCCCGTCGCCGTGGAACAGGCCCAGCGCCAGGCGCTGGCGCGGATTCAGCCGGGCCATTGCAGCCTCCAGCCGGGCGCGGCCATCGGCGGCAATCGCCTGGGATTCCGGATCGGGGCCCGGATCGGCCATGTCGAAGCCATCGTCGATGGTCTGCACCGGGCGGATGCTGCGCCGCCGGTCGAGGCACAGGTTGATGAGGATGCGGCGGAACCAGGCCTCCGCCGAGCCGCGCGCCGGATCGAAGCGTGCGGCATGGGTCCACAGCCGCAGGAAGGCCTGCTGGCAGACGTCTTCAGCGGCGGCGGTATCCATCAGCGTGCGCCAGGCGAGCGCCCGCGCCGGCCGTTCCAGCAGCCGCACCAGCGCCGTGAAGGCAACAGCATCGCCGGCCGCAACGCGCGGCAGCAGCAGGCTTGCCGTGTCGGGCGCGCTTGGTCCGGAACCGGGGGCAGGCACATCCATCCTCATTCACCCGGCATACGATGGCGAGCGCGCACATCCCCCGCGGCCGCGTGATAAGCCTGCCAACTGGCCATCAGCGCCGCGGCATGGCGCGCCGCAACAGCGCCCGGATCGCCATAGCCGCCACCCAGCGTGACCGCCATGGGCACCCCGGCGCGCGCGCACAGTCCTGCCACAAGCGCCTCGCGCGCCGTGATCCCGGCATCGCTCAGCGCCAGCCGGCCCAGCCGGTCGTCCGCGTGCACGTCAACGCCGGCCTGGTGCAGCAGCAGTTGCGGCCGATAGCGGTCGAACGCCATGGCGAGCAGCGGCTCCAGGGCGGCGAGATAGGCATCATCGCCGGTGCCATCCGGCAGTGCCAGATCATGGTGGGATCGGGCCTTGCGCACCGGGAAGTTCTTTTCGGCATGGACCGAGAGGGTGATGACGTCGTCGCGCCCCGCCATGATCAGTGCGGTGCCATCGCCCTGGTGCACGTCTAGATCGAGGATCAGCACCCGGGCCACAAGATCTTCGGCCACCAGCCGATGGGCCGCGATGGCGAGATCGTTGGTGACGCAATAGCCGGCCCCGCCCTCCGGCCCGGCATGGTGGCTGCCGCCGGCGCCGTTGGCGGCCCAGCCGTGCCGCAGTGCGTGGGCGGCC
>NZ_WMHO01000234.1 GCF_010994245.1 Sandarakinorhabdus rubra | reverse complement strand
CTGGGCGCGGCCGCCAGCCCGCGCGCGGCCAGCATGGGCCAGTCGAACAGCTCGCCTGGGTCTTCCTTGCGAGTCGGCGCGATGTCGCTGTGGCCCACCACGTTGGCCGGCGGGATGCGGTGGCGCGCCACGATGTCGGCCGCCAGCGCCGCCACCGCCGCCATCTGCTCGGCGGGGAAGGGGACATAGCCGAACTCGTGGCCGGGATTGACGATCTCGATGCCGACCGACGCGCTGTTCACATCCGTGACGCCACGCCACCAGCTCTTGCCGGCGTGCCAGGCGCGCTTGTCCTCGGCCACCATGCGCAGCACCGTGCCATCTTCGGCCACGACATAGTGGGCCGAAACCTTGGCCGCCGGATCGGCCAGCCGCTCGATGGCGGCCGCCGCGCTCTGCATGCCGGTGTAGTGCATTACCAGCATCAGAACCGGCAGCCGGCGCTCGTCGAAATTGGGGCTTGGATGCTCGATCATGTCGGCTCCACCGGCATGTCATGGTCGCGGCGCTGCGCGGTGCGGATGGTGATGATGGCAACCCCGACCAGCGTCAAGAGGCCGCCCACCAGCATCTGGCCGGTGATCGGCGTGTCGTACACCAGGACAGCGACGGTCACCGAGATCAGTGGCGTCGGCAGGGTGAGCGGCGAGACCACTGCCACAGGGTAGCGCTGGAACAGCCAGGTCATGCCGCCATGGCCGACCAGCGACGACATGATGCCGCTGTAGGCCACCCAGCCCCAGGTGCTCCACGGCAGGTGCGGGACGGCAGCAAGCTTGTCCGGCTCGAACTGCCAGGCCAGCGCCGCCATGATGGGGATGGCAACCAGGCCAAGCCAGCCGTGGATCACCAGCACCGGCACGCCGGCGAGGCGGCGGAACAGCAGATTGCCCACCGCCCAGCACAGCGAGGCGGCCGCTGTGAGCAGGATGCCGATGCGCTCATCGGCAATGGCAGGATCAAAGCCCAGCACCACCGCGCCCAGGAAACAGATGGCGATGGCGGTGATGCGCGGCCAGCGGATCTCCTCCTTCATGAAGATGACGGCCAGGATCAGGCTGAAGGGCACGCCCAGCTGGCCGACGATGGCCAACGCCGAGACATTGTCGGCCAGCGCGAAGGAGAGCCCACCCAGCGACATGAACAGCGCACCGGCGATGAAACCGGTCAAGAGGATCAGCCCCATCCGCCCCGGCAGCCAGCGGATGAAGGGCAGGCAGACGATGGTGGCCACCACATAGCGCAGCAGCACGGCGGTCAGCGGCCCGGCCGACATCACGCCTTCCTTCACGGCAACCACGTTGAAGCCCCACACCACGTCGATCGCGAGGATGGCGAAGAGGTGCAGCGGTTTCATGGCCGCCTCCCGCTCAGCCGGTCATAGGCGGTGTTGATGTCGGCCATGCGGGTTTCGGCGGTCCGGATGAACTCGGCTGGCACGCCTTCGGCCAGCGCGCGATCGGGGTGATAGCGTTTCACCAGCGCATGATAGGCGGCCCTGATGGTGGCAGCATCGGCGCCGGGGTCCACACCCAGGATGGCCCAGGGATCGTCGGCCGCCGGGCTCAGATGGCGGCGGCGGATGCGGGCCTGCGCGGCCGCATCGAAGCCGAGCAGCGATGCCACCTGTTCCAGATACTCAAGCTCGGCCGGCGTGAACCCGTCCACCGCCGCAATCAGCCAAAGCGCGTCGAGCAGGTCCTCCAGCGTCGGCGATCCCGGGCCCAGCAGGCTGGCGGCCTGCCGCGCATAGGCTTCGAAGCCGGCCATGTTCGATTGCGCCAGATCATAGAAGCGGCGGGCGTTGGCAGCCTCGCCGGGCTCGACATGGAACAGGCGCTGAAAGGTGGCGAACTCGGCCGCCGTAGCCTCGCCATCGGCGCGCGCCATCTTGGCGGCCAGCGCGATGGCGGCGATGGTGAAGGCCACGCGGCGGCGTTCCAGCACGCGTTCGGGGCGGGCGTTGCGGACAGCGTCGACCGCACCGCCAGCTGCAGCACCAGCCAGCGCGCCCAGCGGCCCGCCGATGACAAGGCCGATGGCCGTGCCGGCAAGAGTGGCCCAGATGCCCATGTGTTTAGGGCGTTAAGGGATATTGCCGGCGCTGGAAAGCTTTGGGGAAAGCTGGCGCCGGTCAGTGGCCAACCGGCGTGGCCGCCACGCCCGACAGCGCCAGCTGTGCCGCCAGTTCGGCCTCGAGGCGCGCCAGCGCGTCGGCATCGCGGGCCTCGGCGCGGGCCACCAGCACGTCCTGCGTGTTGGAGGCGCGCAGCAACCACCAGCCATCGCTGCGCATCACCCGGGCGCCGTCGGTCTCATCCACCCGGGCACCCTCCGCCTTCAGCCGGGCGAGCACCTCGGCCACCACGGCGAACTTCCGGTCCTCGCTCGACTGGAAGCGCATCTCGGGCGTATTGATCATGGCCGGCATGGCATCCTTCAGCGCGGTGAGCGAGCCGCCGAGCAGCGCCACCGCCTCGATGAGGCGGACGGCGGCCAATATGCCATCATCCACGCCGTGCCAGCGATGGGCGAAGAAGACATGGCCGCTCATCTCGCCGGCAATCGGCGCTTGGACCTCCTTCATCTTGGCCTTGATCAGGCTGTGACCGGTCTTCCACATCAAGGGCTGGCCGCCCAGCTCGGCGATGCGGTCGAACAGCGCCTGGCTGGCCTTCACGTCGGCGATCACCGGGGAGCCGGGCAGATCGCGCAGCACCGGCTCGGCCAGGATCGAGAGCAGCTGGTCCCCCCACACCACCCGGCCCTGGCCATCGACGGCGCCGATGCGATCGGCATCGCCATCGAAGGCAACGCCGAAATCGCAGGCCTTGTCGATCACCGTGCGCTTGAGGTCAGCCAGGTTGGCTTCCACCGTCGGGTCGGGGTGATGATTGGGAAAGCGGCCATCGACCTCGGTGAACAGCAGATGATGGGTGCCGGGCAGGATGCGGGTGAGCTTCTCCACCACCGGGCCGGCGACACCGTTGCCGCAGTCCCAGGCGATGGTGAACGTCCCGCCCCGGAAGCCGCTGGCCAGCGCCTCGACATAGCGGTCCATGATGGCCAGCGTGCGGGCCGAGCCGTTGCCGCTCTCCCAGTCGCCGGCGGCGGCCAGCGCGCCCAGCGCGCGGATGTCGGCACCAAAGAACGGCCGGTCCTTCAGCATCATCTTGCAGCCGTTCCAGTTCGGCGGGTTGTGGCTGCCGGTCACCATCAGCCCGGCATCGGCGCCGCATTCGAACACGCTGAAATAGAGCATCGGCGTCGGGCCCAGACCGATGTCGATCACGTCGCAGCCGGCGGCCATCAGGCCTTGCGCCACGGCGGCGGCAAGGGATGGGGAAGAAGAGCGGCCGTCACGGCCCAGCATCACCAGCTTGCCGCCGCCGCGCCGCACGATGCTGCCAAAGCTGCGGCCGATGGCAATGGCGTCATCGGTGGTCAGGCTGTCGCCAACGATGCCGCGAATGTCATATTCCCGGAGCGCTGTCGGGTGAAATGCGTGCGCCATGAGCCCTCGTCCCCAATCGAATTCCCGCCGCGTGATGCACTTGAAAGGTTACGATTGCGATTACGCGTCGTCACCCGTGCCGGTTCCCCGGCGCCGTTCGGCGGCTTCCACCAACAGGTCGCGTGCTGCGGTCAGCGCCTTGGCCTCGGCCTCGCTGCCGCCGGCATCGGGGTGGGCGCGTGTCATGGCCTGCCGCCACGCCTGCCACACGGCTTCGGACGGGGCGTCGGTCGGCACGCCCAGCAGCTGCGCCGCGCTGGCCAGTGGATCGTCGCGGCGGATCCGCCCGTGCCACGCCCACCAGCCAAAG
>NZ_WMHO01000233.1 GCF_010994245.1 Sandarakinorhabdus rubra | reverse complement strand
CGCCGGGCCAGACCCCAGCGCAAACCCCTCCTGCTGGTGCAGCCGAAGCGCCGCCGCCATCACGCGGCGGTGGTGGTGGCCGGGGTGGCGGCTTTGGTGGCGGCGGCCGCGGCGGCTTCCTCGATGGCCGGGTGCAGCTGGCGCTGTTCCACACCTGGACCTTCCGCAACGAGATCGGCATTGGCCCCGGCCTGCCGGTGCTCGACCTGTTGAACGGCTCGGCGATCGGCTCGTCTGGCGGGGCGCCGCGTCACCAGGTGGAGATGCGCGCCGGCGCCGGACGGCGCGGGCTTGGCGCCCGGCTCAGCGTCAACTGGCAATCGCAGACCAGTGTGCTGGTCGATCCGTCGGGGGCCACCCAGTCGCCGGACGACTTGTTCTTCTCGCCGCGTCTCACGGCTAACCTCAGGCTGTTCGTCGATCTTGGCCAGCGCCCGGAGGTGGTGACGAAATTGCCCTTCCTGCGCGGCAGCCGCATCAGCCTGGGCGTGGACAATCTGTTCAACGACCGCATCAACGTGCGCAACCGGCTGGGCGAGGAACCACTCGGCTTCCAGCGCGACCAGCTCGATCCGCTGGGCCGCACCGTCACGCTCAGCCTCAGGAAACTGTTCTTCTAGGTCAAGGCCTTCACGACACCCGCGCCGTCACCCGCTCCTGCCAGGCCTTGAGCGCCGCAGCATCGTCGGGCACTGGCAGCCCGATCCAGCCGGCGAAGTCTACGATGGTCAAGAGGCTGATGTCCGCCAGGGTGAAGCGGTCGCCGGCGAGGAAATCCTGGCCGGCCAGCTGCGCATCGAACCAGGCCATGGCGCCGAGCGCCTGGCCACGCGCCTGCTCGGCCAGCGCCGGGATCTGGTTGACCAGTCGCGCGGTGAGCTTGTGGCCGTGCTGCCAGAACAGGCTGACCGGCGTGCCCAGCGCGGTCTCGGCGCGGCGAATCCACATGTCGGTCTCGGCCTGTTCATAGGGCGTGGTGCCGATCAGCGGCGGATCGGGGTGCAGCGCATCGAGATAGCGGCAGATGCTCACCGTCTCGGCGATCACGCGGCCATCGTCCAGCTCAAGGAATGGCACCTGCCCGCGCGGGTTCTTCGCCAGCACCTCGGCTGCCTTGTGCTCGCGCTGGACCAGCGAGATCATGCGCTCCTCGATGTGAAGGCCCTTGGCCTTCAGGAACAATCGCACCCGGCGCGGGTTGGGGGCAGGATCAGGTGCGGACCACAGCAGCATTGGCAAAACCTCCGATGCGCCATGCTGGCCCGGTTTACGCCGCCATACCAGCCCGATCTTGGCGGCCGCCGGTTGACCGCTGCCGCCCGAAACGGCAAGGCAGGCCCAGCGTCGGGGAGTGGCGCAGTCTGGTAGCGCATCTGCTTTGGGAGCAGAGGGCCGCAGGTTCGAATCCTGTCTCCCCGACCATCCGGGCCAGCTGGCCAGTATTACGAATGCCGATATACGTAATATTGCCCTTGCCGGTTTGGCGGCCGGCCTGTCTGGTGCCGCGGCGTCAAGTCGGGGACCGGATGTGAGCAGGATCATCAACAGGCTGTGCAGGTTTCTGGGCGTTGCCGCGCTCGTGCTGGCTGCCGGCTGCAGCAGCGAGGCGCCGCCGGCAAAGCGCAAGGATTTCAGCATCGGCTGGTCGATCTACGCGGGCTGGATGCCGTGGCCCTATGCCCAGCAGGCCGGCATCGTGAAGAAATGGGCCGACAAATATGGCCTCACCATCAAGATCGTGCAGGTCAACGACTATGCCGAATCGGTGAACCAGTTCACCGCCGGCAAGCTCGATGGCGTCACCGTTGCCAACATGGATGCGCTCACCATCCCGGCCGCCGCCGGCAAGGACACGAGCGCCATCATCATCGGCGATTATTCCAACGGCAATGATGGCCTGGTTGCCAAGAACGTGGCCAGCATCGCTGAGCTGAAGGGCAAGCCGATCAATCTGGTCGAGCTGTCGGTCTCCCACTATCTGCTCGGCCGCGCGCTCGAGAAGCAGGGCATGGCCCTGAAGGACGTGCGCACCGTCAATACCGCCGATGCCGACATCGTCGCCGCCTTTGGCAGCCCCGACGTGACGGCCGCCGTGACCTGGAATCCGCAGCTGTCCGCGATCACCGCCCAGCCGGGCGCGAAACTGCTGTTCAGCTCTGCCGATGTGCCGGGCGAGATCATCGATCTGCTGGTGGTGGACACTGCCACGCTGAAGGCCAACCCCGATCTGGGCAAGGCGCTGGCCGGCATCTGGTATGAAACCATGGCGCTGATGGTGCGGCAGGACGCGGCCGGCAAGGCGGCCCGTGCTGCCATGGCGCAGCTGGCCGGCACCACGCCTGACGTCTTCGACCGCCAGCTGGCCACCACCTTCCTCTATGCCGATCCCAAGGCCGCGGTGGCCGCCGCCGCCAGCCCAGATCTGGTCACCACCATGACGCGGGTGCGCGATTTCTCCTTCTCGCGCGGGCTGTTCAAGGGCGCCGCCTCGGCCGACGCGGTGGGGATGAGCTTCCCCGGCGGCAAGACGCTGGGCGATCCGGCGCGGGTCACGCTGCGCTTTGACGACCGCTACATGACGCTGGCCGCGCAAGGGGGCCTGTGAACCGATGGCCTGTGTCGCGATGGGCTGCAGCCGGGGTGGATCGACTTGCGCTGGGTGAGCCGCCGCATCAGCCGCCGGCAGCAGGTGATGCTGGGCGCCATCCCGGTGGTGGCGCTGCTGCTCACCTATGTGATCGCGGCGGCCATCCGCCATGCCGCCAACCCGGCGGATCGCATCCTGCCGTTGCCGGGCGCCATGGCATCGGCACTGTGGGCGCTGGCCGCCCAGCCCGATCCCCTGTCCGGCAACTTCCTGTTCTGGGCCGACACGCTGGCCAGCCTGCAGCGGCTGGGGCTGGGGCTGGGCATTGCCATGCTGATGGCGCTCCTCGTTGGCCTGCTGCTGGGGGCGCTGCCGCCGGTCAGGGCCACGCTGGGGCCGCTGGTGGTGGGCATCGCGGTGATCCCGCCGGTGGCGCTGCTCCCGATCCTGTTCATCGTGCTGGGCCTGGGCGAAACTGCCAAGGTGGCGCTGATCATCATCGGGGTGGCGCCGGTGATGATCCGCGATCTGGCCGGGCACGTGTCGGCCTTGCCGGCCGAACAGATCATCAAGGCGCAGACGCTGGGCGCGAGCAGCTGGCAGATCATCCTGCGCGTGGCGCTGCCGCAGGCGATGCCGCGCCTGCTGCAGGCCACGCGACTCGCCCTCGGCCCGGCCTTCGTGTTCCTGATCTCGGCCGAAGCGATCGCGTCGGATGTCGGGCTCGGCTATCGCATCTTCCTGGTGCGGCGCTATCTGCAGATGGACGTCATCATCCCCTATGTCGCGTGGATCGCGCTCGTCGCCATCCTGCTCGACATGGCCCTGCTCGCCGCCGAACGTCGGCTGTTCCCGTGGGCGGCGCGGGGCTGATGCTCCGCCTGTCCAACATCTGGGTGGAATATGGCGACAGGATCGTCCTCGAACGGCTGAGCCTTGATATCGAGGCCGGTTCCTTCGTTTCGATCATCGGCCCGTCGGGCGCCGGCAAGACCAGCCTGCTGCGGCTGGTGCTGGGCGAGGAGAGCCCGACACGGGGCACCATCACGCTCGATGGCAAGCCGCTCGCCGCCGAATGTGGCCCGGATCGCGGCGTGGTGTTCCAGCGCTATTCGGTGTTCCCGCACTTGACCGCGCTGGGCAACGTGATGCTGGCGCGCGAACTGGCCGGCAGCCCGCTCCTGGCCCGGCTGTTCGGCGCCCGCCGCCGCGCCGCGCGAGACGAGGCCGAGGCCATG
>NZ_WMHO01000232.1 GCF_010994245.1 Sandarakinorhabdus rubra | reverse complement strand
GACAAGGTGACGGCGCTGACCGCGGCGCAGGCGATCACGGCGGCGCTGCTGCGGCGGGAGCGCGGCGGGCCTCAGGCGCCGGGCGAGCGGCTGGAGGTGGCGATGCTGGATGCGGCGGTCGCCTTCAACTGGCCCGATGGCATGTACAACAACGCCTTTCTGGATGATCCGCCGCCACGCGCGCCGGAATATGGCGCACAGATGAGGCTGTGGAAGGCCGCCGATGGCCAGGTGGCGATCGGCGCGCTGCAGGATGCCGAGTTCGTGGCGCTCACCCGCAGCCTCGGCCGCGATGATCTGGCCGATGATCCGCGCTTCCGCTCGCTGGCCGGGCGCGTGCAGCACCAGGGCGAATGGGCGCCGATCGTCTCGGCCGAGATGGCGCGGCGCAGCCGGGACGAGCTGATGGCCGGCTTTGTCGAGCAGGGTGCGGTCGGCGGCCCAGTGGTGGCGCTGGATGACGTGCCCAACGATCCCCAGGTGCGGCACAACGGCATCTGCATCGAGGTGCCGCACGATCCATCCGTGGGCCGGGTGCGGCTGGCGCGGCCGGCGGCGCGGTTCGGGACGGAGCTGACTGCGCCCGGCCCTGCGCCACATCTGGGCGAACATGGCCGGCACATCCTTTCCGGCCTTGGCTATGATGCTGCCGCCATTGCCGCCTTCGTTGCCGCCGGGGTGGTGCGGGGCTGAGCGGCAATTGCGCGCTGGCGTTGCCGGCATGGCTCTTGCATCCTCTCAGGTGCATGATGACCGACCGGGGTACTGCCTGCGCTGATTCTGCCATTGCAGCGCCCTGCCATGCTTCCCATATCGGGAAGCGATGGGGCCGGGTTCGTGCCGGCCCGACGGAGACAGCATGACCGACGAAACCCCCGAAACCAGCCCCAACCAGACCCTCGCCGTGCTGCCGCTGCGCGACATCGTGGTGTTCCCGCAGATGATCGTGCCGCTGTTCGTGGGCCGCGAGAAATCGGTGGCGGCGCTGGAAGCGGCGATGGCCGACAATCGCAGCGTCTTCCTGTTGAGCCAGAAGAATCCGGCCGATGAGGATCCGGGTGCCGATGGCCTGTATGATGTCGGCACGGTGGCCACCGTGCTGCAGCTGCTGAAGCTGCCCGATGGCACCG
This sequence comes from Sandarakinorhabdus rubra, assembly GCF_010994245.1. Classification (GTDB taxonomy): domain Bacteria; phylum Pseudomonadota; class Alphaproteobacteria; order Sphingomonadales; family Sphingomonadaceae; genus Sandarakinorhabdus; species Sandarakinorhabdus rubra. The sequence goes on along the minus strand of NZ_WMHO01000232.1, from coordinate 2,741 downwards.
TGAAGGTGCTGGTGGAGGGCCAGAGCCGCGCCACCCTTGTGCATCTCGATGCCGACGGCCCGCACCTTGTGGCAACGATTGCAGCACGTCCCGATGCCGAGCGGCCCGAGCCGGAAGTGGCGGCGCTGCTGCGGTCGGCACAGGCGCAGTTCGAACAGTTCGTGAAGCTGAACAAGAAGATCGCGCCGGAAATCGCCAGCCAGATCAGCGCCATCGAGGAACCGGGCCGCTTTGCCGACACGGTGGCGGCCAACCTGGGCCTGAAGATCGCCGACAAGCAGGCGCTGCTCGCCGAACCCGATGTGGGCGCCCGGCTGGAGAAGATCTTCGCCTTCATGGAAGGCGAGCTGGGCGTGCTGCAGGTCGAAAAGAAGATCCGCAACCGCGTCAAGCGGCAGATGGAGAAGAGCCAGCGCGAATATTATCTCAACGAGCAGATGAAGGCGATCCAGCGCGAGCTGGGCGAGGACGAGGAGAAGGACGAGGCCGCCGAGTTCGAGGCGCGCATCGGCAAGACCAAATTGTCCAAGGAAGCGCGCGAGAAGGCCATGGCCGAACTGAAGAAGTTCAAGGCGATGGCACCGCAGTCGGCGGAAGCCACCGTGGTCAGGAATTATCTCGACACGCTGCTCGGCCTGCCGTGGGGCAAGAAGTCCAAGGTCAAGAAGGACATCGTGGCGGCGCAGGCCGTGCTCGATGCCGATCATTATGGCCTCGAGAAGGTGAAGGACCGGATCATCGAGTATCTGGCCGTGCAGGCGCGCACCAACAAGCTGAAGGGGCCGATCCTGTGCCTCGTCGGCCCGCCGGGCGTGGGCAAGACCAGCCTCGGCCGCAGCATCGCCAAGGCGACGGGGCGCGAGTTCATCCGCCACAGCCTGGGCGGGGTGCGTGACGAGGCGGAGATCAGGGGCCACCGGCGGACCTACATCGGTTCCATGCCCGGCAAGATCATCCAGAACCTGAAGAAGGCCGGTACCTCCAACCCGCTGTTCCTGCTGGATGAAATTGACAAGCTGGGCCAGGATTTCCGCGGCGATCCGGCCTCGGCGCTGCTCGAGGTGCTGGATCCGGAGCAGAACAAGGCCTTCAACGACCATTATCTGGAGGTCGATTACGACCTGTCGGACGTGATGTTCGTGACCACCGCCAACAGCTACAACATGCCCCAGCCGCTGCTGGATCGCATGGAGATCATCAGCCTGTCGGGCTATACCGAGGACGAGAAGGTGGAGATTGCGCGGGCCCACCTGGTGCCCAAGCAATATGAAGCCCACGGCCTGAAGCCCGAGGAGTTCGCCGTCACCGACGAGGCGGTGCGCGACCTGGTGCGCTATTACACGCGCGAGGCCGGGGTGCGCCGGCTGGAGCGCGAGATCGCCAAGCTGGCCCGGAAGGCCCTGCGCCGCATCCTGGAAGGCAAGGACAAGAGCGTCACCGTCACGCCCGACAATCTCGCCGACTTCGCCGGGGTGCGCAAATATCGCTATGGTCTGGCGGACGCCGAAGACCAGATCGGCGCTGTCACCGGCCTCGCCTGGACGGAAGTGGGCGGTGATCTGCTCACCATCGAGGCGGTGACCTCGCCGGGCAAGGGCACCATCAAGACCACCGGCAAGCTGGGCAGCGTGATGACCGAATCGATTTCGGCAGCGTTGAGCTTCGTGCGCGCCCGGGCCACCCAATATGGCATCAAGCCCAGCCTGTTCGAGAAGAAGGACATCCATGTCCACGTGCCGGAGGGCGCCACGCCCAAGGACGGACCGTCGGCCGGCATCGCCATGGTGACGGCGATCATCTCGACCCTGACCGGCGTGCCGGTGAAGCGCGATGTCGCCATGACCGGCGAGGTGACGCTGCGCGGCCGCGTGCTGCCGATCGGCGGCCTCAAGGAAAAGCTGCTGGCGGCACTGCGTGGCGGCATCACCACCGTGCTGATCCCGGCCGAGAACGAGAAGGACCTGGCGGAGATCCCCGATAACGTGAAGCAGGGCCTCACCATCATCCCGGTTTCCCATGTCGACGAGGTGCTGGCGCTGGCGCTGACCCAGCCGCTCACGCCGATCGAGTGGACGGAAGCCGACGAGAAGGCCGTGCAGCCGCCTGCAGCGGTGGCCAGCGAGCCGGCGGTGCGGCACTGAGACCTGGTGGAGTACGGGCGGGGCTTTACAGCGCCGCCCAACTCGCCTAATCGGCCGCTCCCGACGCTGCACTTGGCAGCGATCACGACATGGGCGCGTAGCTCAGCGGTAGAGCACTGCTTTCACACGGCAGGGGTCACAGGTTCAATCCCTGTCGCGCCCACCATGTCCCTCCGATTTTTCGACGCTTCACCCGCATGAACGGGGCCTGACAGGCCCGTTCAGCTTTCTCACAGGCAGATTGTGCGAATCAGGCTTCACCAACACTGGTGGAGATGCACGATGCGCCGCAATCTGATGATATTTGCTGTGGGCAGCCTGATGCTGGCCGTGCCGGCTGCGGCGCATGACGGCTGGGACGACCGGCGTTATGATGGTCGCGACCGTGGCGGTTGGGATCAGGGCTGGGATCAGGGCTGGGACCGGCGCGACAGCAACTGGAACGGCGGATGGGATGATCGCCGCTATTGTCGCCGCAACAGCGGCGCCACCGGCACCGTGCTGGGCGCGGCCGTGGGCGGCGTGATCGGCAACCAGGTGGCGCGGCGCGAGGACCGCACGGTGGCCACGGTGGCCGGCGCAGTGATTGGCGGCCTGGTT
>NZ_WMHO01000231.1 GCF_010994245.1 Sandarakinorhabdus rubra | reverse complement strand
GCCGCCGCCGGCCTGTCGGCGGCGCTGGTCGATCGGTTGGCCCTCGATGCTGGCCGCGTCGAGGGCATCGCCGCCGGGCTCGACACGGTCGCCGGCCTGCCCGATCCGGTGGGCGAGGTGACGGCGCGCTGGAGCCGGCCCAACGGCCTCCAGTTCGAACGGGTGCGGGTGCCGCTGGGCGTCATCGGCATCATCTATGAAAGCCGCCCCGGGGTGACGGCCGATGCCGCCGCCCTGTGCCTGATGGCCGGCAACGCCTGCCTGCTGCGCGGTGGCAGCGAAGCGGCGCGCTCCAACGCCGTGCTGCTCGATTGCATGGCCGAAGGCCTGCGCGCCGCCGGCCTGCCGAACGCCGCGGTGCAGATGGTCCCGGCTGGCGACCGCGCGCTGGTTGGCGAGATGCTGGCCGCCCATGGCCTCATCGATGTCATCATTCCGCGTGGCGGCAAGGGGCTGGTGGCGCGCGTGCAGGCCGAAGCGCGGGTGCCGGTTCTCGCCCATCTCGATGGCATCAACCATGTCTATGTCGACGCCAGCGCCGATCACGACAAGGCAGCGGCGATCGTCGTCAACAGCAAGCTCCGCCGCACGGCGGTGTGCGGGGCGATGGAAACGCTGCTGATCGACGCCGCCGCGCCGCAAGCCTTGAAGCAGCGGCTGGTCGGCGCGCTACTGGATGGCGATTGCGAGGTTCGCGGCGATGCTCCGACACGGGCGCTCGATGCCCGTGTGAAGCCCGCCGCGCCCGAGGACTGGGACACCGAATATCTCGACGCCATCGCCAGCGTGGCCGAAGTGGCCGGCGTCGATGGCGCCATCGCGCACATCGCCGCCCATGGCAGCCAGCACACCGAAAGCGTGATCGCCGAGGATGCCGCCGTGGCCGAGCGCTTCCTGTCCCGCGTCGATGCCGCCATCGTGCTGCACAATGCCTCCACTCAGTTTGCCGACGGCGGCGAGTTCGGCTTCGGCGCCGAGATCGGCATCGCCACGGGCCGCCTGCACGCCAGAGGGCCGGTGGCGCTGGAAGGCCTCACCATCTTCAAGACGCTGGTGCGCGGCACGGGGCAGGTGCGGGCCTGATGGCCCGCATCGGCATCCTGGGCGGCAGCTTCAACCCGGCGCACGGCGCGCACCGGCACATCAGTCTCGTGGCGCTTGACCAGCTGGTGCTGGACGAGGTGTGGTGGCTGGTCTCGCCGCTCAATCCACTGAAATCATCCGCCGGCATGGCGCCGCTTGGCGTGCGGGTGGCGCGGGCCAAAGCCGTGGCGCGGCATCCGCGCATCAAGGTGACGGGGCTGGAACAGCAACTCGGCACGCGCTTTGCCGTCGATACGGTGGCGGCCCTCAAACGGCGCTTCCCGCAGCATAGTTTCGTCTGGCTGGCCGGCAGCGACATCGTGGCGGAACTGCACCGCTGGCGCCGCTGGCGTGATTTCCTGCGGCGGGTGCCCCTGGCGGTCGTGCCGCGCCCCGGTGTTTCATTGATCGGCAGCCCGGCCTTGAAATGGGCCGCGTGGAGCCCGAAATCCCCTTCGTGCTGGACGCGAGCCCCCCTGCCGGCGATAATCCGCCTCAAATCCCGGCTGCGACCGGAATCGGCGACCGCGCTGCGCCTCGCCAATCCCGATTGGGCCACCAACCAAGGACGTGCGCTTGACCGCAACTGACCGCGTGGACGAACTCCACGCCATGATCCTCAAGAGCCTGGACGATGATCAGGCTGTCGATCCCGTTTCCATCCCGCTCGCCGGCAAGACCAGCATCGCCGATTACATGGTGATCGCCAGCGGCCGCAGCGGCCGGCAGGTCGCCTCCATGGCCAGCAAGATCGCCGAGAAGGTGAAGGCCGATTTCGGCCGCAACGCCCGCGTGCAGGGCCTGCCGGCGGCCGATTGGGTGCTGATCGACTGCGGGGACATCATCGTCCACATCTTCCGCCCTGATGTGCGCAGCTTCTACAATCTGGAACGCATGTGGGGCCTGGATGACGCGCCGATGGCCAGCCCGGCGGTGGCGACCGCGGCACCCATGATCGCCTCGCCGCGCTGATGCGCGGGGGACGGCGGTGAAGCTGCACATCATCGCCCGCGGCCGGCTGGGGTCCGGGCCGGAGGCCGAGCTGGTGCAGCGCTATGCGGTGCGCCTGCGCGGCAAGCTCGCCATCACCGAGATCGCCGACACCGCCCCCTGGCCGCAGTTCGGGCTGCAGCATGGCCCTGCGCGCACCGTGGTGCTGGATGAACGCGGCCGTGACCTGCCGTCCACCGATTTCGCCGCGCTGCTGGCGCGCTGGCGCGACGAGGGGGTCCGCGAAGTGCGTTTCCTGATCGGCGCTGCCGACGGCCATGACGAAGTGACGCGCGTGCAGGCCGATCTGCTGCTGTGCTTCGGCCGCGCGACCTGGCCGCACCTCCTGGTGCGCGCCATGCTGGCCGAACAGCTCTACCGGGTGACCAGCATCCTTGAGGGCCATCCCTACCATCGGGCCTGAAGGCCGCAGGGTGTGGCGTTGGGCCCGGCATCTGATATGTTGTCCACCACGATGGCGACGAGTCTGACGCGATGAAGATGAGCTGGAAGATTGTGCTGCCGGTGGCGGCCCTGGTGCTGGTGCCCGGTTATGCCGCCGTGCAGGCCGCAGCCGAAAGCGACACCTACAAGGAGCTCGACGCGCTGATGGACGTGTTCGAGCGGGTGCGCGTCACCTATGTCGACCAGGTTGACGACAAGACTCTGATCCGCGGCGCCATCAACGGCATGCTGGCCAGCCTCGATCCGCACTCGGCCTATCTCGACGGGCGCGACTATGCCAATCTGCGGCAGACGACCGACGGCGAGTATTCCGGCCTCGGCCTCACCGTCACCTCGGAAGACGGCGCGGTGAAGGTCGTCACCCCCACCGACGATACACCGGCCGCCAAGGCCGGCATCAAGGCCGGCGACTATATCACCCACCTCGATGACGAGCTGATCTATGGCAGCACGCTCAATGAGGCGGTGGACAAGATGCGTGGGCCCGCCGGCTCTAAGATCAAGCTCACCGTGGTGCGCCAGGGCGAACCCAAGCCGCTGGAATTTCAGCTCACCCGCGAGGTGGTGGTGATCAAGCCGGTGAAGTGGGAAGCCCGCGGCAACGTTGGCCTCATCCGCATCTCCACCTTCAACAGCCGCACCGGCGACGCCACCCGCGCCGCGGTCGAAGGCCTGCGCGGCAAGCTGGGCGACACGGTGGCCGGCTATGTGATCGATCTGCGCTCCAACCCCGGCGGCCTGCTCGATGAAGCGATCAAGGTGTCGGACGTGTTCCTGGAATCGGGCGAGGTGGTGTCCGAACGGCGGCGCGCCAAGAATGATGTCGATCGCTATTTCGCCAAGGCCGGCGATGCCACCGGCGGCAAGCCGATTGTCGTGCTGGTCGATGAAGGCACCGCCAGCGCTGCCGAAATCGTGGCCGGCGCCCTGCAGGATCACCGCCGCGCCATTGTCCTGGGCCAGCGCAGCTTCGGCAAGGGCAGTGTGCAGACTGTCTATCCGCTGTCGGGCGACACGGCCTTGCGGCTCACCACGGCGCGCTATTTCACGCCGTCGGGGCGCAGCGTGCAGGAGCTGGGCATCGATCCCGACATCACTGTGCCGCAGCTCTCTGATCCGCGCGTCGCCGAGCGCAAGCCGGTGCGCGAAGCCGATCTGAAGAAGCATCTGATCAACGAGATCAAGGATTCGACCGACCGGCTGGTGGAGCAGGACAGCACGCCCGATCCGCGCTTCCTGGCCAAGGCCGAGGAGCTGAAGGCCAAGGGCGTCATCGATTATCAGCTCGATTATGCGCTGCGGCTCGTCGGCCGGCTGGGGCCGCCGGCCGCGCCGCGCCTGCAGGTGGCGGGCGCCC
>NZ_WMHO01000230.1 GCF_010994245.1 Sandarakinorhabdus rubra | reverse complement strand
GCCGCTGCGCCGCAAACACCGCCGCTGCCCGCTCCGCCTCGGCGGACGCGGCCAGTGCCGCCGGCCCGCCACCGGCATAGGAGCCGCCGGCATGGGTCAACACACCAGCCACTTCGACGCCGTGTCGCGCCAGTTCATCGGCAATGCGGATCAGCTCGGCGCTGTCCGGCGCCACCCCGGCGCGATGGCCGTCGCAATCGATCTCGATCAGTGCGGCGGCGTTCACGCCCGAGGCCTGCGCCGCCTCGCCCAGCACCCGGGCCTGGTCCACCGTGTCGAGCACCGGCTTCAGATCGACGCCGCGGGCGCGAAAGGCCAGCACGCGATCACAGCGCTGCGGCGCCAGGCCGACGGCGTGGATGATGTCGGCATAACCATGGCCGGCGAAATAGTCGGCCTCGGCAAGGGTGGACACGGTGATCGGCCCGGGGCCATCGGGGTGCAGCCGGCGGGCAGCGTCGATGGATTTCACCGTCTTCATGTGGGGGCGCAGCGGCACGCCCAGCACACCGAGATGGGCCTGCAGCCGGGCGATGTTGGCATCCAGCCGGTCGCGGTCCAGAAGCAGGCAGGGCGTTTCCAGGTTGGCGGGCGGGGTTGGCATGACGGCTGCCCTCTTGCCAGCATGAGGGCGACGGCAGCAAGAGGACGTCATGGGAATCCGGGAAGACCAGCGCGAACGGGTGGTGGAGGCGCTGGCCGCGCACCTGCTGGCCAACGGGCTGGCGCAGACCAGCCTGCGCCCGCTGGCCGCCGCCGCCGGGGTGAGCGACCGCATGCTGCTCTATTATTTCCGCGACAAGGCCGATGTGCTGGAACAGGTGATCGGGCGGCTGGCCGATGCGATCGCCGTCGGGCTGGACACCGCATTGCCGGCACAGCCGCTGCCGCCGGCACAGCTGATGCTGGCCGCCAGCGAGCTGGTCCGCAGCCCGGCGATGCAACCCTCCATGCGGCTGTGGATCGACATCGTGGCGGCAGCCGCCCGCGGCCAAGCGCCCTTCCCGGCGCTGGCGCGGCGCATCCTCGATCAGTTCATGGCCTTTCTGGACGCCCGCATCGATGCCCCGCCCGGGCCTGAGCGCCGACAGCAGGCGGCGCTGGTGATGGCGCTGATCGACGGCATCGCGCTGTTCGACATGGTGGGTGACAGCGCGCTGGCCGAGGCGGCGCAGGCGGCGCTGCCCTCCGGAGAATTTCTGTAGCGCTCGCTACAGAAATCCGCCATCCTGCGCTGCGAAAGGAGGGCGAATCATGACTGTCGCGCAGCACCGCCGCTGGCTGAAGTTCACTGCCATCGCCATCGCCATCTTCGGCCCGGTGTTCTCGCTGGGCACGCTGCCGGCCATCGAGGAGCCGGCGCGCTGGTCGCTGGATGTGCTGGCCTGGCCGCTTGATGGCGCGGAGACCTATGCCGAGCCGACCACCCGCTTCCTCACCGCCATCACCGGCGGCTTTCTGTTCGGCTGGGGCATGATGGTCTGGTTCCTGGCGACAAATGTGCATGCGCTCGCCCCGGAGCCGGTGCGTCGCGCCGTGGTCGGCGGCCTGCTGGCCTGGTGCCTGCTCGACAGCGCCGGCTCCATCGCCTCGGGCCACGCCATCAACGCGGGCTTCAACATCATCGTGCTGCTGCTGCTGGTCGGCCCGCTCTGGTGGCCAGCGCGCGATCATTGACCATGCTCCGCCGCTTCATAGCCGACGCCTATGCACTTCATGAGAGCAGTGCGCTGTTCACGGTGATGCGGGCCAGCCTATGGGCGGGCATGAACCTGCGTGACCCGTCCTCCCGCTTGCCTGGGCGGCAATCCCCCGTACCGTGGCCGACGGCTGAGCCCGTTGATCCGGTTTGGCACGCGCGTGCCGATCGGCTGGTGGCGCGGTTGCGGCGGGTGGGCGCCGGCCGGCTGGCGCCGGTGGCCGGCCAGCAATTCCCGGATCTGGTGCTGCCCGATGCAACCGGCCGGCTCACCAGCCTGTCGGAACTGTGCCGCGATGGCCCGATTGTGCTCAGCGTTCATCGTGGCCTCTGGTGCCCGTGGTGCCGGGCCGAGCTGGAAAGCTGGCAGGCGGCGCTGCCGCTGCTGGCGGAATCTGGTTGCCGGCTGGTGGTGGTGACGCCGGAAACCAATGGCCGCGCCGCTGCCATGGCAGCGCTGGTGGGGCGCCAGGCGCAGGTTCTGTGTGATGTTGATTTCGGCGCCAGTGCGGCGCTGGGGCTGGCGCATTTCCTGGGGGTCGACCTGGTGGCTGAATATGCGCGCGACGGGCTGGACCTCGCCGAACATTATGGTGCTGCCAGCGGGGTGCTGCCGATCCCGGCCACCTTCGTGATCGAGGTGGGAATGCGGGTGCGCTTCGCCCATGTCGATGTCGATTTCCGCCGCCGCGCCGATCCGGCACAGGTCATCGCCTCACTCCGGTTTTGAGGCCGGATAGCAGCCGCCGTCGTGCGCGATGCTCACCGCGCCGGCATAGGCCTGCCGGATCGCCGCCAGCCCTTCCGCCTGCCGGTCGAGCGCGCGCTTCATGTTGTGGGACAGCACCAGCCGCCCGGCGCCCAGCCCAGCGGCGGCCTGGCCGATCGCCGATGGCGGCCGGTGTAGGCCGCGCGGCTGGCCCGGGCCTTCGGGAATGGCGTGATGCATCACCAGCAGCCCGGGCCGGCTGCCCGCCAGTGCCTTGTCGAAGCCGTCTGAAAATTCGCTCTGGTCGCCGGCCAGCACGGCGGTCTGGCCGCCGCTCCTCACCACGAAGGCCAGCGCCGGCACCACGCCATGATGCACGGCCAGCGCCGACAGCCGATAGTCCGGCCGGTCGATCAGCAGCGTCTCGTGCCCGCTGTCGCTGTCGCCTGAGGCGACTTCGGTGATGACAAGGCGCGGCTGCGGCCCGGCCAGCCAGTCGGACAGATAGCGAAACGCCCCGCTGCGCGCCTCCAGCAGGCTGGCCATGTGCTGCGCAAGGCCGGGGAACAGGCCGCGCCCATCCGGACCGAACAGCGCCAGGCGCGCCGGCGGATCGGCGAAATTGGCCGATTTCAGGATGGCCGGCAGGTCGCCGGCATGATCGACGTGCAGGTGGCTGATGGCGATGGCATCCAGCGTTTCGGGCGGGATGCCGGCCTCACCCAGCCGCAGCAGCGCACCGGGCCCGGCGTCGACCAGCAGGCGCGGGCGCCCGTTCACCAGCACCACATAGGCCGGCCCGGCGCGCCCCTCGGCAATCGGTCCGCCCGAACCCAGCACGGCGACGCTCAGGCCGGTGGCGGGGCAGGCCAGCGCGCCGGCCAGCAGGAGCGCCAGCATCAGGCGGCGGCCGCGACCGGCACGCGCGGCCGCTCCAGCCCCAGCAGATGATCGAGCGACAGCGCGCCCGGCCCGCGGGCGATGATCGGCAGCAGGATCGCCGTCCACGACAGGTGGGTGGGCCAGGCGTCGGGATAGACCAGCAACTGGATCACCGCCGTCATGCCGAGCAGGCCCAGCGCGCCGATCCGCGTGAACAGGCCCAGCGCCAGCAGGATCGGCAGCACATGTTCGGCCAGCGTGCCGGCCTGCGCGGCCAGCTCCGGCGGCAGCAGCGGCAGCGCATATTCATATTCGAACAGCTGATAGGTGCTGTCCTTCAGGGTGAAGATCCCATCCACCTTGGTGCGGCCCGACAGGAAGAAGATGGCGCCAATGCCGAACCGGCAGACCAGCAGCCACAGCGCCTCGGGCAGGCGGGAGAGCATCGCGGCAATTGCAGCATAGGGATTCATCGGCCGTCTCCGGTGGCAGGAACAAGGGCGCCGGCGGCCGCCAGTGCCGGCAACTGGGCAAGCGCATCGGCGTCGAGCCGAGCCAGCGGCGTGCCCGCTTTCAGCGCGGCCAGCAGCAGCTGCATGGCCGGCGGCTGCGCGCTCACCTGCACCCGGCCTTGCACCAGGCAGACCAGCGCCAGTTCG
>NZ_WMHO01000023.1 GCF_010994245.1 Sandarakinorhabdus rubra | reverse complement strand
CTGGCGCCGATGTCGTGTCGGGTGGCGAGCTGGCGCGCGCGCTGGCCGCCGGGGTGCCGGCCAGCCGCATCGTGTTCTCCGGCGTCGGCAAGACCCGCGCCGAACTGGCGGCCGGCGTGGAGGCCGGCATCCTGCAGTTCAATGTCGAATCCGAAGCCGAGATCGACATGCTGGGTGCCATCGCCGGCGAACAGGGGCGAACGGTGGAAATCGCCATCCGCATCAACCCGGCGGTGGACCCGCGCACGCACGGCAAGATCTCGACGGGCGGGGCGGACGCCAAGTTCGGCATCCCGTGGGAGCGGCTGCCCGCCGCCTTCGCGCAGGCCGCCGCCTGGCCGAACCTGCGGCCCGTCGGCCTCGCCGCCCATATCGGCAGCCAGTTGACCGACCTGGGGCCGGTGGAAGACGCCATAAGGAAGCTGGGCGATCTGGCCCGCCAGCTGGAGGCCGCCGGCCACGCCATCAAGCGCATCGATGTCGGTGGCGGGCTCGGCGTGCCCTACCGCCGCGACCTGCCGCCGCCGCCCAGCCCGGCCGATTATGCCGCCCTGGTGGCCCGCGCCACCGCCGGCTGGCCGTGGCGGCTGATGTTCGAGCCGGGGCGCATGGTGGTGGGCAACGCCGGTGTGCTGGTGAGCGAGGTGATCCTGACCAAGGAGGGCGCAAGCAAGCATTTCATCGTGGTGGATGCCGCGATGAACGACCTGCTGCGCCCGTCGCTCTATGGCGCCTGGCACGACATTCTTGCCGTGCGCCCGAAGGCCGAGCGCACGGTGGCAACGGTGGTCGGCCCCATCTGCGAGACCGGCGACACCTTCGCCGAAGACCGCGAGATGGAGGATGTGCGCTCTGGCGACCTGGTCGCCTTCATGACCGCCGGCGCCTATGGCGCGACCATGGCCAGCACCTACAACTCGCGCCCGCTGGTGCCCGAAGTGATGGTGAACGGCAGCCAGTGGGCGATCGTCTCGCAGCGCAACCAGCCGGCCGCCATGCTGGCGCTGGATGCTAAGGCCCCGTGGCTCTGAGGCAACCCACCGCCGCCCGCATCCTCGCCGCCAGCCTGGTGGGCACGGCGGTGGAATTCTATGATTTCTACATCTATGCGACCGCCGCCGCGCTGGTGTTCGGGCCGCTGTTCTTCCCGGCCGAGAACGCCGATCTGCAACTGCTCCTGAGCTTCGCCAGCTTTGCCGTCGCCTTCGTGGCGCGGCCAATCGGGGCGCTGGTGTTCGGCCATTATGGCGACCGGCTGGGCCGCAAGTCGACGCTGGTGGCCTCGCTGCTGCTGATGGGCCTTTCAACCTTCGCCATCGCCTTCCTGCCCACCCATGCCGCGATCGGCGTGGCGGCCCCGATCATCCTGTGCGCGCTGCGCTTCGGGCAAGGGTTCGGGCTGGGCGGCGAATGGGGCGGCGCGGCGCTGCTGGCGGTGGAAAATGCCCCGCCGGGCTGGCGCGCCCGCTATGGCATGTTCCCGCAGCTGGGCGCGCCGGTGGGCTTCATCGCCGCCAACGGCCTGTTCCTCATCCTCGGCCTGTGGCTGGATGATGGCGATTTCCTCAACTGGGGCTGGCGCCTGCCCTTTGCCGGCTCCATCGCGCTGGTGGCGGTTGGCCTGTGGGTGCGGCTGACCATCCTCGAAACCCCGGCCTTCGCCGCTATGGTGGCGCACGAGACGCCGCCCGCCGTGCCGCTGGCCGAGTTGGTCCGCGATCACTGGCGCGAGACGCTGTGCGGCATCGCGGCGGCCGTCACCTGCTTTGCCATCTTTTACATCGCCACCGCCTTTGCGCTGGGGCATGGCACCACGGTGCTGGGCTACACGCGCGAGGCGTTCCTGCAGCTGCAGCTGGGCGCCATCCTGTTCCTCGCCGCCGGAATTATTGCCGCCGGCTGGGCCGCCGACAAGAGCACGCCGGCCCGCGTGCTGATGCTGGGCAGCCTGGCCACGGTGCTGGTGGGGGCCGGCATGGGGCCATTGATGCAGGCCGGCCCCGGCGGCGTGTTCGCCTTCCTGGCCCTCGCGCTGTTCGTGATGGGCTTTGTCTATGGGCCGCTGGGCGCCTTCCTGCCCGGGCTGTTTCCGGCGCGGGTTCGCTACACCGGCGCCAGCGTTGCCTTCAACATGGGCGGCATCATCGGCGGCGGCCTCACCCCGGTGATCGGCCAGGCGCTGGCCGGCCAATTCGGCATTGGCGCGGTGGGCTGGTATCTGGCCGGCGCGGCGCTGGTCAGCGCGACAGGCCTTGCACTCTTGCCGAAGGCGGAAGCGGCCACTAGCGTCACGCCATGATCCTGCGCGCCCTGCTCCTCAGCACCCTCGTCATCACCCCGGCCTTGGCCTCCCCCGAAACGGATCGCTGGGCCGCGCGGCGCAGCGCCGTCACCATAACCCGCGATGATTTCGGCATCCCGCACATCAAGGGCAAGACCGACGCGGACGCCGTGTTCGGCATGATGCACGCCCAGGCCGAGGATGATTTCGCCCGGGTGGAGACCAACTTCATCAACGCCATGGGCCGCCTCGCCGAAACCGAGGGCGAGGCCGCCATCTGGCGTGACCTCAGGATGAAGCTGTTCATCGATCCCGCGGAGCTGAAGGCCGATTATGCCCGCGCGCCCGGCTGGCTGAAAACATTGTGCGTGGCCTGGGCCGATGCGCTCAACCATTATCTTGCCACCCACCCGCAGGTGAAGCCGCGCGTCATCACCCGTTTCGAGCCGTGGATGGCGCTGTCCTTCAGTGAGGGCAGCATCGGCGGCGACATCGAGAGCATCAACCTCGCCCGGCTGGAGAGCTTCTACACCGGCCAGACGGCGAAGCGGTCGGCGGTCGAGTTGGGCAGTGAGCTGGAGGAGCCCGCCGGCTCCAACGGCTTTGCGCTGGCCCCGTCGCGCTCCACCAGCGGCGATGCCCTGCTGCTGATCAACCCGCACACCAGCTTCTATTTCCGCAGCGAGGCCAAGGTGGAAAGCGGCCAGGGGCTCGATGCCTATGGCGCCAGCACCTGGGGCCAGTTCTTCGTCTACCAGGGCTTCAACCGCAACGTCGGCTGGATGCACACCTCTTCGGGCGTCGACAATATCGACGAGTTCGCGCTCACCGTCGAACAGCGCGGCGGCAAGTGGCATTATCTGCACGGCACCACCTGGAAGCCGCTGAGGGAAAAGACCATCCGCGTGCCGTTCAAGGCCGCCGACGGCACGATGCAGAGCCGCGCCTTCACCACCTGGCGCTCCCACCACGGCCCGGTGATCCGCGCCGAAAGCGGCAAGTGGATCGCGGTGAGCCTGATGCACCGGCCGGTGGCGGCCCTGGAACAGAGCTTCCTGCGCACCAAGGCCACTGATCTCGCCTCCTATCTGAAGGTGGCCGAGCGCCGCGCCAACTCGTCCAACGCCACGCTGTTCGCCAGTTCCAGGGGCGAGATCGCCTATCTCCACCCGCAGTTCGTGCCGGTGCGCGACAACCGCTTCGACTGGGGCAAGCCGGTCGATGGCAGCGACCCGGCGACCGACTGGCAGGGCGAGCACAGCCTCGACCAGCTGCCGAGCGTGATGAACCCGAAGAGTGGTTTCACCTTCAACGTCAACAACTGGCCGTGGACAGCGGCCGGCCCGGACAGCCCGAAGCAGGCGGACTATCCGCGCTACATGGACAGGGCCGGCGAAAACCCGCGCGGGCCGAACGCGCTGCGGCTGCTGTCGGGCGACAGCAAGTTCGATCTGAACAGGCTCCTCGCGGCCGCCTATGACCCGTATCTGCAAGGCTTTGCCGATACGGTGCCGGCGCTGGTGAAGGCGTGGGATGCCGCCCCGGCCGGCGCCCAGAAGGCGCGGCTGGCAGCACCCATCGCCACGCTGAGGGCCTGGGATTTCCGTTCCGGCGAAGCCTCCATCGCAACCTCGCTCGCCGTGTTCTGGGGTGACGAGATGGTGAAGCGGCACGGTGCGGCCGCCCGCGCCGACTCCATCGGCTTCACCGCCTATCTGGCCGGTGCCAAGGTGCCGGACGCGGACCGGCTGGCAGCGCTTGATGCTGCCGTTGCCCGGCTGGCCGGCGATTTCGGCGGCTGGGACGTGCCGTGGGGCCACATCAACCGCTTCCAGCGCCTCACCGGCAACGTGAACCAGAGCTATGATGACAAGCTGCCCTCAACGCCGATCGGCTTTGCCAGCGGCAACTGGGGCAGCCTGGCCAGCTTCGGCTCGCGGCAACGGGAGGGCACGAAGCGCTGGTATGGCGATTATGGCAACAGCTTCGTCGCCGTCGTCCGCTTCGGCAAGGACGGCCCGGAGGCGCGCGCTGTCCACGCCGGCGGCCTCAATTCAAACCCCGACAGCCCCCACTTCCGCGACCAGGCCGAACGCTATCGCAGCCACGATTTCCGCCCCGTCTATTTCACCGACGCGCAGCTTCAGGGGCATGTGGAGCGGACATATCGGCCGGGGGAATGATCAGCGCGGCGGCGGCGTGAGCAGCGGCACCGGCACCAGTTCCAGCATGGGCTTGGCGGTCGGCCGCTCCGCCGCGTTCGCTGCCGTTTCCACCAGCGCGTAGAAGAAGCGGTTGAAATCCCGCGCCGCATCCAGGTCCATCGGCGTCGTCATGTCGTCCTGCGGGCGGTGATAGCGGCGCATGTACCAGTCGCGGTAGATCGCCTCTTCCGGGCTGCGCGGGTTGTAGGCGAAGATGAAGTTCACCGCCGGAATACCCTCGGCCATGAACGGCCATGAATCGACGCGGCGTATCAGGTTGCGCAGCGGCTCCCGATCAGGGCGGACCTCGATCTTCAGCCCTTCCGCCACCGCCTTCGCCGTGCCCGCCAGCGAGTTCATGCCAAGCCCGTGCAGGGTGAGCGCTTTGAGTGGAAACAGCGGCCGCAGCTGATCGAGATTGATGACGCCCGCCAGCTGCTCCTTCGGCACGGTCGGGTGGTCCAGCCACCAGCGCGCGCCGAGCAGGCCCTTCTCCTCCGCTGTCCACACCGCGAACAGCACGGGCCGGGCATAGCCCTTGCCCTTGCGGCGGGCCGCCAGCTGGCTGAGCAGCGCGACATAGCCGGCATCATCCAGCGTGCCGTTGTAGAGCCCGTCGCCGTTCACCGGCTCGCCGAAGCCATAGCCATCGATATGGGCGCCGAGCAGCAGATATTCCTGCGCCTTCGCCTTGTCGGTGCCCGGCAACAGCCCGAGCAATTGCTGGCTGGCAAAGCTGCGCTGCGCCGTGGTCAGCTTCGCCTCGAAGCGGCCGGGCAGGTCGAAGCTCTCCAGATCGCGATGATAGGTCGCCTCGGTGAGGATCACCGACGCCAGCCGGCCCGACCCGGCAATCAGCGTCTCCAGCGCCGCGCCGTTGACCCGGAAGGTCGGCAGGCCGCCGGGCGCATTAGCTGCCAATGGGTTCCCTTCATGGGCCACGGCGCGGGCATAGGCATCGGGCCAGCGCGGCGGTTCCTGCGTGAAGCCGACATCGTCAATGTAGAGCAGCCCCACCGCGCGGGCCTCCTTGAGCGCGGCGAGTTGTTCGGCCGGCAGCGCCCGCCCGGTGCGGCGGCTGCGGTAACAGACGGCGATCTTGCCCTCCATCGTGTAACCGACCTCGGTGCGGCTGCAGTAGCCGCCAAAGCGCATCGGCGCCGACAGCGTGGCCGGCAGATCGGTGGCGGGGCGCGGCGTGATGTCGTGCAGGAACCTCAGGGGCGCCGCGCTGCCATCGGGCTGCACCACCTGCATCTGTGCCGTCGTCACCGCCACTTCGTGCAGCTTCACCGTCTGGCGGAACGTGCCGGCCTCGCCCGCCGGCTGCAGCTTCGCGGCCTTCAACCACCCCTCCACCAGGGCGATGGCGCGGGCATGGCCGGGGCTGCCGGCATCGCGGCCCTCCATGGCATCGCTGGACAGTTCGGCGGTGCGCGCCAGCCAGGCGCGCGTGTCGGCATCGGGCTTGGCGAGTGCGGGGGTAGAAAGCAGGGCGATGAGGGGGATGATCTGGCGCATGGCACGACCATGCCCACCCCCAGCCCCTCCCGCAAGCGGGAGGGGAGGCTCAATCCTCGCCGAACTTGTCCATCACCAGGCCGGCGAGCTTGGACACGGCGGCCTCGGCCTCCGGCCCGGTGGCGCTAATCACGATCTCATCGCCCATGGCGGCGGCCAGCATCATCAGGCCCATGATCGAGGTGCCGGTGACGGCGGTGCCATCGTGCGCCACCGTCACTTCGGCATCGAAGCTGGAGGCGAGCGTCACGAACTTGGCACTGGCGCGCGCATGCAGCCCGCGCCGGTTGGTGATGGGAACCCTGATGGGGCCAGCGCAGGCGCCGTCAGGCTGGCTCAAGCCGCCTCGCCGAGCATGCGGCTGGCCACAGCGATATATTTGCGCCCCGCATCCTGCGCCGCCTGCACCGCGGCTTCCACTGTGCAGGCCTTGCGCACGCTGGCCAGCTTGATCAGCATCGGCAGGTTGACGCCGGCGATCACCTCCACCTGTGGGCCGAGCAGCGAGATGGCGAGATTGGACGGGGTTCCGCCAAACATGTCGGTAAGGATGATGACGCCCTGGCCGTCGTTGCAGCGCTGCACGGCCGCCGCGATCTCGGCACGGCGTTCTTCCATGTCGTCATCGGCAGCGATGCAGATGGCTTCCAGCGACGGCTGCGCGCCGACGACATGTTCCATCGCCGCCACGAACTCGGCCGCCAAGCGGCCATGGGTCACCAGTACAAGACCGATCATTGCCCGTTCGCCTCACTCGCTTGGCGCGTGAATGTCAATGGGGCGGCTGGCGGTGCGCCCGGCGGTTCGGTTGATTTTGCGATGTCCCGGTGCAGCAGCGCCACATTCTGCCCGGCTGCCGCCAGCCGGTCGGCGAGATCGCGCGCCACCGCCACACTGCGGTGGCGGCCACCGGTGCAACCGATGGCGATGGTCAGATAGGCCTTCCCCTCCCGGGCATAGCCGGGCAGCAGGCTGCGCACCAGTTCGTCGAGCTTGGCCAGCGTTGGCGCATAGAGCGGATCGGCAGCCACGAACGAGGCCACCGCCGCATCCTCGCCGGTGAGGGGGCGCAGATCAGCCTGCCAGTGCGGGTTGGCCAGGAAGCGCATGTCGAACACCAGGTCGGCTTCGCGCGGCAGGCCGGCGGCATAGCCAAAGCTCATCAGCGTCACCGCCAGCCCCGGCGAGAAGCCGCCGCCAAACCGCTCGGCGATGCGCTGGCGCAGATCTGTGAGCGACAGCTCGGTGGTGTCCAGCAGCAGGTCGGCCGACTGGGCCAACGGCGCCAGCAGCGCGCGTTCGGCAGCGATGCCGTCGCTGGCCGGGCGGTCCGGGCTCAGCGGGTGGCGGCGGCGGGTTTCGGAAAAGCGCCGGATCAGCACATCGTCGGCACAATCGAGATAGAGCAGCCTGATGGCGCGGCCGGCATCCCTCAGGGCGGCGATGCGGGACACCAGCGCCTTGGGATCGAAGGCGCGCGTGCGGCTGTCGATGCCCAGCGCCAGCGGGCGCTCGAGGCTGCCGGCGATCAGCGCATCAAATAGCGACAACGGCAGGTTGTCGACCACTTCATGGCCTTGATCCTCCAGCGCCTTCAGCGCCGTGGACTTGCCGGCTCCGGACAGGCCGGAGACGATGAGGATGGGCGGGTTCACGCTCGCAGCTGTGACGGCAAGGCCGCGGCTTGCCAAGGCCCGCTCGGCGCGTTCGGTGGCCGATGCACCAAAAGGATCAAAGGGCAGCAGCGGGATGGCCTGCCCGGCGATCGTGATGGTCTCCTCCGCCGGCAGACGTTCGGGGCGGCGGGACAGATCGAGGGCGAGGGCGACCGGCGCCGGCGCCGCCGGTTCCGGCACGATGCCCAGCCCGCGGACCTCGATAAGGCCGGCCAGGCGCGGCGGCGCACTGGCCATCACGCCCTCGGCCGTAGCGGTCAGCTGCACCCTGTCGTCGGCGACCAGCCGCCAGCCGGCCGCCACCAGCCGCAGCGCCAGATCGGATTTGCCGGCGCCGCTGGGCCCCAGCAGCAGCACGGCGCGCTCGCCCCGGGCAACGGCTGTCGCGTGCAGCGTCTCCATCAGCCGCCCCCGACCGGCAGCGCGACCACGAACAGGGCGCCGCCGCCGGGCGCATCCTCCACCCGGATCTGGCCGCCGTGCGCCGCGACGATGGCCGCCGCGATGGACAGGCCCAGCCCGGAGTGGCGGCCGAAATCCTCGGCAGCCGGCCGTTCGGAATAGAAGCGGCGGAAAATGTCGCCGCGGTTGGCCGCCGGCACGCCTGGGCCCTGGTCGGCAACGCGCAGCTCCACCATGTCGCCGGCCCGGCCGATGCCCAGCGTGACGGTGCCCCCATCGGGGGAGAAGCTGATGGCATTGTCGATGAGGTTCCGGAGCACCTGGGCCAACCGACTGGCATCGCCCTCGATCAGCACCGGGGCTGCCAGGCCGGCGCGCGCCACGGTGACGCCGCGCAGCGGGGCGGCGATGCCATAGGCCGTCACCAGCCCATCGGCGAGCGCCGCGATGTCCACCGCCTGGAAGCCGGTGCGCGACAGTTCGGCATCCAGCCGGCTGGCATCGGCAATGTCGGTGATCAGCCGGTCGATGCGGGCAACGTCGTCGCGGATCACGCCCATCAACTGGGCGCGCAGTTCCGGCTGCTCCACCCGGTCAAGCACGTCGACGGCAGAGCGCAGCGAGGCGAGCGGGTTCTTCAGCTCGTGCGCGACATCGGCGGCAAAGGCCTCGGTGGCATCGATCTGGCGCCTGAGCGCTGTCGACATGTCGGAGATGGCGCGGGCCAGCGCGCCGATCTCGTCGCGACGGTCGGGCAGGCGCGGGATCACCACTTCGCGGGCCCGGCCCAGCCGCACCCGGTGGGCGGCCATGGCCAGCATCCGCAAGGGTCGCACGATGGTGCGCGCCAGATAGAAGGACAGGCCGGCCGTGAGGCCGGTGACCGACAGCAGCAACCAGGCCGAGGTGAGCCGTTCGCCGCGCAGGATGGCAGCCAGGTCGTCGGCCGAATCGGTGAGCAGCACGGCACCGCCGCCAGGCACCGGGGCGGCGGCATTGACGATCAGGCTGCCATCGCCGGCTCGGCGCAATTCGATGGCAGGCTGTGCGGCGGCCAGCGCCCGGGCCACTTCCGGCCAGGCGGCAGCGCTGTCGCTCTCCGGTTCGGCATAGGCAACCGGCGTGCGCACGCCAAGTACGGCTTCGAGCATGCGGTCAATGGCCTTGGCCGAGGCGCGGCGCCAGCCATAGGCGCTGGGGTCTTCCACCACGAAGCGCGGGTTGCGCGGAGATTGCCAGTTGTCGGCCTGGCGCTGCCCGGTCTCGTCATAGAGCCGCACGCGGGTGCCGCGTTCCAGCCCCAGCCTTGTGATGCCGGGCCCGCGCGCCTCGCCGGGCAGGCCGGACACCAGCGCGGCGACGGTCACCGCCTCGCTCGCAAGGCTGGCGGTACGTTCATCGAGCAAGCGGGTGCGCACCGTGTCGAGCCACAGCAGCATCAGCGCCAGCACGATCACCGCCAGCAGGTTGACCGCGAAGATGCGGGCCCTCAATGAGCCAAATCCCAGCCCGCGGCGCCATTCCTGCACCGCATCGCCAGCCGCGGCTCCCGGGCGGCTATTCCTCGTTGAAGCGGTAACCGACGCCATACAGCGTCTCGATGGCCTTGAACTGGTGATCGACGGCGCGGAACTTCTTCCTCAGACGCTTGATGTGGCTGTCGATGGTGCGATCATCGACATAGACATCGTGGGAATAGGCCGCGTCCATCAGCTGGTCGCGGGATTTGACGAAGCCCGGCCGGCTGGCCAGCGTTTCGAGGATCATGAACTCGGTGACGGTGAGCGCCACGTCGCCGCGCCGGCCTTCGCCGCCGTCCCAGAACACGCGGTGGCGCGCGGGGTCCATGGTCAGGCGGCCGCGCACGATGGGATCGCTGCCCATGTCGCCCTCGGCCGGGGCGAGATCTTCGGGGGCGGCGCGGCGGTTGGCGGTGCGCCTCAGCACGGCGCGGATTCGCTCGATGAGAAGGCGCTGGCTGAACGGCTTGCCGATATAGTCATCGGCACCCATGGCGAGGCCCAGCGCCTCGTCGATCTCGGTGTCCTTCGAGGTCAGGAAGATCACCGGCACCTGGCTCTTCTCGCGCAGGCGCTTCAGCACCTCCATGCCGTCGAGGCGCGGCATCTTGATGTCGAGCACGACCAGATCGGGCTGGTTCTCCACCAGCGCCTTCAGCGCGGTGTCGCCATCGGAATAAAGGCGCACCACGAAGCCTTCGGCCTGCAGCGCGATCGACACCGAGGTGAGGATGTTGCGATCATCGTCGACCAGCGCGATGGTGGGAGATGGTGGCGTTGCATGGTCCATCGCCCGCCTATGTGGGCCGATGGCCCCAAACTGGCAAGAGTTGCGCTGGCAAGAGTTGATGCAGAAGCCAGGCTGCGCGGGTGCCGCGGCGAGGCCCTGCATTTGGGCAGGGCGCGACATTTTGACGAAGCCCCAAGGCTGGTTTATGCCGCGACTCTGCAAACGGGGGGAGCGGCGACGCCGGCTTTTTCCGCGCCTGAGGAGATTGCGTCGTGCCGTCCACCATTGTTCCCGCCCATGGCCTTGCCGACCAGGGCTATGCCACGCCGGCGGCGCTGCACTGGAACCTGGGCACCGGCGTGCTGGTGGAACTGGCCGTGCAGCGCGGCGAAGGGCTGCTGTCCGAGCATGGCGCACTGGTGGTGGAAACCGGCAAGCACACCGGGCGCAGCGCCAACGACAAGTTCATCGTGCGCGATGCCCACACCGATGGCACCATCTGGTGGGACAAGAACAAGAGCATCACGCCGGAACAGTTCGCCGCCATCAAGGCAGACTTCGCCGCCGCCCTGAAGGAGCGCGCCGATCTGTTCGTGCAGGATCTTTATGGGGGCAGCCAGCCCGAGCATCGGGTTAAGGTGCGGGTGGTCACCGAAAAGGCCTGGCACAGCCTGTTCATCCGCACCCTCCTGGTGCGGCCCGATCCGGCCGATCTGGCCGGCTTCGTGCCCGATTACACGATCATCGATCTGCCCGGCTTCAAGGCCGATCCGGCCCGCCATGGCTGCCGCAGCGAAACCGTGATCGCGGTGGATTTCACCGGCCGGACCATCCTGATCGGCGGCACGGCCTATGCCGGCGAGATGAAGAAGAGCGTCTTCTCCATCCTCAACTATCTGCTGCCCGAAACCGGTGTGATGCCGATGCACTGTTCCGCCAACATCGGGAAAGATGGCGACACCGCCATCTTCTTCGGCCTGTCGGGCACCGGCAAGACGACGCTTTCGGCCGATGCCAGCCGTACGCTGATCGGCGATGATGAGCATGGCTGGTCCGACACCGCGGTCTTCAATTTCGAGGGCGGCTGCTATGCCAAGATGATCCGCCTGTCGGCCGAGGCCGAGCCCGAGATTTACGCCACCACACGCCGCTTTGGCACGGTGCTGGAAAATGTCGTGATCGATCCCGTAACGCGGAAGATCGACCTCGATGACAACCGCCTCGCCGAAAACAGCCGCGGATCCTACCCCATCGATTTCATCCCCAACGCCTCGGCCTCCAACATGGGCCCGGTGCCGCGCAACATCATCATGCTGACCGCCGATGCGTTCGGCATCCTGCCGCCGATTGCCAGGCTGACGCCGGACCAGGCCATGTATCACTTCCTGTCCGGCTACACCGCGCGCGTTGCCGGCACCGAGATCGGCGTGACCGAGCCGGATGCCACCTTCTCCACGTGCTTCGGCGCGCCGTTCATGCCGCGCCATCCGTCGGTCTATGGCAACCTCCTGAAGGCCCGCATCGCCAGCGGCGGCGTCGATGTGTGGCTGGTCAACACCGGCTGGACCGGCGGCAGCGCCACCGCCGGCGGCCACCGCATGCCAATCAAGGTGACGCGCGCGCTGCTCAACGCCGCGCTCGATGGCAGCCTGAAGAACGCCGCCTTCCGCACCGATGCCAACTTCGGCTTTGCCGTGCCGGTGGCCGTGCCGGGCGTGGAGGACCGCATCCTCGACCCGCGCGAGACCTGGGCCGACAAGGCCGCCTATGACGCGCAGGCGAAGAAGCTGGTCGGCATGTTCATCGCCAACTTCGCCCAGTTCGAAGCCCACGTGGACGCCAGCGTCCGCGACAGCGCGCCCAAGGCAGCCTGATCCGCATCACCTGACCGCGTGGCTTGAGCGCGTTGCCTGGCTGAGGGTGCGCGGGCATCCCTTTCACGTGTGACCTTGGGGCCACAATGCCGGCTCAATGTGACCCGTCTAACGGCATTCGGGCGCAAAGCGGCTTGTCAGGTTGTCATCAGGCCGTAACAGACCGGCCATTCAATCCACCTGAGGGCTGTTAGATGAAGTCGATGTTGTTGCTTGCCGGTTCGATCCTTGCCGGTTCGATCGCCACCGCTGCCGTGGCGCAGGAGCAGGCCGCCGCTGCGGCTGAAACCAATGAAGAGATGGTGATTGTCACCGGTTCGCGCATCGTCCGCCCGGAGATCGCTTATTCCAACCCGGTGCAGTCGCTGTCGGCCGCCACCATCGAGTCGTCGGGCGATGTCAACATCACCGAGTTCCTGCTCGACTCGCCGGCACTGGTCGGCTCGCTCAGCAACCAGCGCAATGCCGGCTCGAACGGCTTCCTTGGCTCGGTCGGCCTCAACCTGCTCGACCTGCGGAACCTCGGCACCCAGCGCACGCTGGTGCTGGTCAACGGCCGCCGCCATGTGAACGCCTACCCGGGCGAGAACTCGGTCGACATCAACACCATCCCGAACGACCTGATCGAGCGCGTTGATATCCTCACCGGCGGCGCCTCGGCGGTCTATGGTGCCGATGCCGTCACCGGCGTGGTCAACTTCGTGCTCAAGCGCAATTTCGAAGGCCTCCGGGCTCGCTTCCAGGCTGGCATCTCGGAGCTGGGTGATGGTGGCAACCGGCTCGGCTCCATCGTCGTCGGCAAGAATTTTGCTGACGGCCGCGGCAACGTCACCGTGGCCTATGAATATTCCAAGCAGGATCGCCTGAACGAGCGCCAGCGCCAGGCGCTGGGCAACCCCAGCCGGAACTTCCAGCTGCTGCGCGACCCGGCGGACTTCCCCGACAGCCCGAGCCGGTTTGACCGCGCCCTGTTCAACAACGTCAGCTGGGCCGACAGCGCCCCCAATGGCGCCGTTGACCTGGACTTCGACGGTCTTCCCGATTTCGAAGGCGGCGGCCGCGTCTATGACCGTGGTCAGCCGCTGTCGGGCACCGGTGGCCGGGCGATCAACAGCACGTCCAACACGCCGACCGCCGGCTATTTCGGCGATCTGCAGCCCAACCTCGAGCGCCACAACGTCAACATCCTGACGAGCTATGAGTTCAGCCCGGCGGTCCGCTTCTATGCGGAAGGCAAGTATGTGCGGACGAACGCTGCCAGCCTCGGCCAGCCGTCGTTCGACTTCTTCACGCTGCTGGCCGACGACAACGCCTATGTGAACCAGCGCTTCGGCGAGCTGGCGCCGTTCGGCGCCCTGGTGAGCCGCGACAACTTCGACATGGGCATCCGCGAGGATGTCGCCTCGCGTGACACCTATCGCGCCGTCGTCGGCTTCGACGGGGAGCTGAGCTCTGGCGATCGCAGCGGCAACCTGCGCTACGACGTGTCCTATGTCTATGGCCGCGCCGATGCCACCGTGAAGGTCAGCGACAACCGCGTCAACGATCGCTATTTCGCCGCGATCGACGCCGTGGTGGATCCCCGCAACGGCCAGATCACCTGCCGGATCAACCTGCCGGGCCAGACCACCATTTCGGGCACCAACGCCGAGCTGATCACTGACTTCGGCCTGCCCAACTATGTCGGTGCGCCGCTGAGCTTCCGGCCCGGCGAGTGCGTGCCGCTCAACATCCTTGGTCAGGGCGTGCGGTCTGACGCAGCGCAGCAGTTCGTCTTCGTTGACGACATCGGCAGCCAGCGCAGCCAGCACCATGTGCTGACTGCCGTGCTGTCCGGTGATCTGGGCTTCCTGTTCAGCCTGCCCGGTGGGCCGATCGGCTTTGCCGTGGGCGCCGAGTATCGCCATGAGTCGACCAGTGCGGTCACCTCGGCCTTCCAGCAGGCGGGCTATTATGACGGTGGGGCCCAGATCCTGCCCAGCAGTGGCTCGTTCGATGTCAAGGAAGTGTTTGGCGAAATCAACGTGCCGCTGCTGGCCGATGTGCCGTTCGCCAAAAACCTCTCCTTTGGCGGCGCCATCCGCTACTCGGATTATTCCACCGTCGGCTCGACGCTGACCTGGAAGGTGGACGGCACCTATGCCCCCATCGAGGACATCGCGTTCCGCGCCACCTATTCGAACGCGGTGCGCGCACCGAACATCACCGAACTGTTCAGCCCGCTGCAGGGCACGTTCGAGTTCCTCGACGACCCGTGCGACCCGACCTTCATCGCCGAAGGCACGCAGTTCCGCGCTGCCAACTGCCAGGCGGCGCTGCAGGCTGCCGGCCTGACCCCGCAGCAGATCCTGGACTTCTCGCCGGCGACCGATGCCCAGCAGAGCACCAGCCAGCCCGGCCTTGTCGGCGGCAACCCCAGGCTGCGGGAAGAAACTGCCAAGACCTGGACGGCGGGCGTGGTGCTGCGGCCGCGGTTCATCCCGGGCCTGTCGATCACCGCCGACTGGTATGACATCAAGCTGACCAACGCCATCAACACGCCCGACGTGAACGAGGTGTTCAAGCTCTGTGTCGACTCGCCGACCCTGGACAACGCCTTCTGCGACAGCTTCGAGCGGGCGCCGGGCACTGGCTTCATCCAGAACTTCGTGGTGTCGGCCCAGAACGTCGCGGCGTTCACCACCTCCGGTCTGGAAGTCAGCCTGAACTACACGCTGCGGCCGAAGTGGAAGCACGGCATCTTCAACCTGCGCATGGTTGGCGGTTACCTGAACGACCTGACCTTCGTGGCGACGGTCGGCGGGGTGCCGGAACAGCAGCGTAACCGCACCTATCGGCCGAACTATGTCGGGAACCTTGACCTCACCTGGCAGAACGGCCCGCTGAGCATCAACTATGGCCTGGCGTGGCAGGGCAAGACCCAGCGCTTCACCACCATCCAGCTGAACGCGCAGCCCGACCTCGTCGATCCGAAGTATTTCTTCTACAAGGAACGCTGGGAACACGACATCTCGGCGTCGTTCGACGTGGATGACAAGTTCACGCTTTATGGCGGCGTGAACAACTTCACCAACCAGCAGCCGGACCTGGCGGCCAATATCCCGGTCAACGCGATCGGCCGCTTCTTCTTCATCGGCGCCAAGGTGAAGCTCGACAAGCTGTTCTGATCAGCGATCACGACAGAGCAAAGCAAGAGGGCGGCCCCCAAAAGGGCCGCCCTTTTTCGTTGCTGACAGAACAGCGCCCTGGCAGCCTTGGCGCATGTCCCGCGCATGGTTTGATGCCCCAGCCGAGTTGATGGCCAAGGCCGCGCCGGAACTCGTGCTGGGTCACCTCGCCAAGGCCACCCAGTTCCCGGCCGAACTCCCGCAAATCAGCGCCTGGCAGTTCAGCATCGCGCACCTGCAGCAACTGGCCTGGGCATTACCGGGCGCGCACGTCTTTCTCGAATTCGCCATTCCGCGCATGGGCCGCCGCGCCGATGCGGTCATCGTCGCCGGGCCGCTGATCCTGGTCCTGGAATACAAGGTTGGGGACCGCGGCTTTGCCCGGCATGCCATCGAGCAGGTCCATGGCTATGCGCTGGACCTGAAGAACTTCCACGTGACCAGCCACGACAAAGCGATTGTTCCCCTGCTGATCGCCAGCGAGGCCCAGCCGCAGCAGCTGGACCTGGGCTTCTGGGCGCCGGACCGGGTGCATGCCCCGCTGTGCCTCAGCCCCGGCGACGTGCTGCCCACGATTCAGCGTCTGCTCGCCAGCGGTGACGAACCTGCCATCGAGCCGCTTTGCTGGGCCGATGGCGCTTACCGTCCCACCCCCAGCATTATCGAAGCAGCTGAGGCACTCTATGCCGGCCACGACGTTGCTGAGATTTCGCGGAGCGAGGCTGGGGCGGAGAATCTGTCCCGCACCGCCGCCGCCGTGGATCGCATCGTGGCCGAGATGCGCGGGTGTGGCGGCAAGGCCATCTGCTTCGTCACCGGCGTGCCCGGCGCGGGCAAGACGCTAGCCGGGTTGAACATCGCCTGCGGCCGGCTGGCACGCGATGTGGGCGAGGATGCCACCTTCCTGTCTGGCAACGGACCGTTGGTGGATGTGCTGCGCGAGGCGCTGCGGCGCGACGGCCGCCGGCGCCGTCAACCTGCCGGATCAGAGGCCCTGCACATCGCTGACCGCTCACCGGACAAGTTCATCCAGAATGTCCATCATTTCCGCGACGAGTATCTGCCCCCTGAGCAGACACCATCAGAGCATGTGGTGATCTTCGACGAGGCCCAGCGGGCTTGGGACCGTGCCATGGCCAGCGACTTCATGCGTCGCAAGCGAGGACAGACGGGCTTCGATCAGTCGGAGCCGGCCTTCCTTCTGTCGGTTATGGACCGGCGGCCGGACTGGTGCGTGGTTGTCTGCCTGATCGGAGAGGGGCAAGAGATCAACCGCGGCGAAGCCGGTGTCGCCGAATGGGTGCGAGCTTTGCAGGCCGATCTGCCCCACTGGCGGATCCATCTTCCGCCGCACCTGCTTGCTGAAACAGGGCCGCTGGACGCCGGCCTGCGCTGGCATCTCGGGCGCCGACGGACCATCGCTGATCCCGATCTTCACCTCGCCACTTCGGTTCGCTCCTTTCGGTCCGACCGCGTGTCGGCCTATGTGGCGGCCGTGCTGGGCGAGGATGCCGCAGCGGCGGCAAGGCTGCGGCCAGACCCGGCGCAGTTCCCGATCTGGCTGGTGCGCGATCTGGCCCAAGCGCGGGCCTGGCTGCAGGCACAGCGCCGGGCCGGAGAGCGCGCGGGACTGCTGGCCTCGTCGAACGGCCTGCGCCTGAAGCCCGAAGGCCTGCATGTGAAGGCGCCGATCGACGTGTGCCACTGGTTCCTGAACGGCAATGACGATGTCCGCGCTTCCAATGCACTGGAAGATGCCGCCACCGAGTTTGCGGTGCAGGGCCTGGAACTGGACTGGACCGGGGTCGCCTGGGACCTCAACTTCCGGCGTGGCGACACCGGCTGGTTGGCGCGCGAATTCCGCGGCACGAGATGGCAGACGATCAACGCGACGGCGGACGGCCTGTCGCGCGCGGACTATGTGAAGAACGCCTATCGCGTGCTGCTCACGCGCGCCCGGCAGGGGATGGTGATCTTCGTGCCGCGCGGCGATGCTGCCGACGCGACACGGCCGCCGGGTGATTATGACGCCATCGCCGATTGGCTGACCGCCTGTGGGGTGCCGGCGCTGCCGTGAGGGCGGCGCCGGCGTGTCCGGTCAGGCGCCGAAGGTGCGTTGCCACCAGCCCTTGCGTGGCGGGGGGGCGGGTTCGGCAGCGACGGTCTCGGCGGGTGCCGGTTCGACAGTCTCGGCGGGCGCCGGTTCGGGAGCCGGTTCGGCATCGGCCTTCTTGCGGCTGCGCTTTGGCTTGGCCGGCGCTTCGACCTCCGCAGGTTCCGCAGCGGCTGGTTCGGCGGGCGGCGCCGGTTCGGCCGGAGCCTCGGCATCGGGTGCGGCCTTCTTGCGGCTGCGCTTCGGTTTTGCCGGCGGTTCAGCGTCCACAGGTGCGGCGGCCGCTTCGGCAGCCGG